>SVQJ01000198.1 GCA_015065395.1 Oscillospiraceae bacterium | reverse complement strand
TCCAAGCCCTCCCGTGCTGCCCGTTACGGCGACTGTTTTACCATTTAAGGAAGACGTGTTATTCTTTAACCACTTGTTTATATTCATATACTTAGTTACCTGATCTGTGATTATGTATTACACAGGTATTATAGCACAGGGAGAGGCAATTTGCAATTTACTTTTTTTATCGATCGTGTTACAATAAGAAAAAGCGAAAAACGGAGAGGATCATGTCAAAAAAAGCCTATCTTGAAATAACAAATGCCTGTAATCTCACCTGCAGCTTCTGCCACGGAACAAAAAGGGAGATAAAGTATATGACACCTGCAGAATTTGCTTTTGCAGCGGAAAGGATACGTCCCTTTGCGGATTATCTGTTCTTTCATCTGATGGGGGAACCCTTGCTTCATCCCCATATTTCAGAGCTTTTTGAAATATCTGCACGCCTTGGCTTCAAGGTTATTATAACTACTAACGGTACCCTCCTCGGAAAGAATGAAAGCACTCTTCTTTCTTCCGAAAGCCTGCATAAGGTGAGCATTTCTCTCCATTGCTACGAAGCAAATCAAATGGGGCTCTCTTTTGAAGAGTATCTTTATGTATGCTTTGATTTTTGTAAAAAAGCGGCAGAAAAAGGCATCATTGCCGTGCTTCGCCTTTGGAATGAGGGCGGCGCGGATACCTTGAACAACCGCATTCTATCAGAAATGCATAATGCCTTTCCCGAGGAATGGGAAAAAAAGTATTCGGGATATAGGCTTTCTCATAACGTATTTCTTGAGTGGGGTGAGCTGTTTGAATGGCCGGATATGGAGGCGGAAAAGAGAGATAGCCGTTTTTCATGTTATGGACTCAGAGACCAGTTCGGAGTGCTCTCGGACGGTACCGTGGTTCCTTGCTGTCTTGATGCGGAGGGGGAAATAAATCTGGGTAATATATTCAATGATCCTCTTGAGGACATTCTTGATTCAGATAGAGCAAAAAACTTAAAAGCCTCTTTTCAAAGAAGGTGTGTATGTGAAGAGCTTTGCCTGCGTTGCGGCTACGCCCATAGCAAAAAATACTGAAAATCATCAAAATTCGCTATTCTATTTACTTTCTCAGAGAAATATGATAAAATGTAAAGGTCGGGTTCTTCGGCAATTTTCAGAAATACGGAGCTTTTTTGTATGAAGAAAGTTATGTTTATTGCGTCCACAGGCGGCCACCTCAATGAGCTTTTACAGCTTGAAGGGCTGTTTTCAAAATACGATTCCTATTTGGTAACTGAAAAAACGAAAACCACAAGGAGCTTGAAGAAAAGATATCCCAAAGTCAGCTACCTTGTCTTTGGAACAAAGGATCATCCTTTTTCATATATATTCAAATTCGGCTTCAATATCATTAAATCCTTTTTTTTGTATTTGAAGGTGAGACCCAAGGTCATAATAACGACGGGTACCCATACTGCTGTGCCTATGTGCTATATCGGCAAGCTGTTCGGCGCCAAGGTCATTTTTATAGAGACATTTGCAAACAGAACCACAAGGACAGTATCGGGAAAAATGGTATACCCTATAGCCCACGAGTTCGTGGTTCAGTGGGAAGATATGCTAGAAATGTATCCGGATGCAGTATTCGGCGGCTGGATCTATTGACAGGAGGAGAAAAGATGATACTTGTAACACTCGGAACACAGGATAAAAGCTTTGACCGTCTCCTGAAAGCCATTGACGATAAGCTTGCAGACGGAACCGTTACCGATGAAGTGGTGGTTCAGGCAGGTCTTACCCAGTTCAAATCCGATCGCATGAAAATATATGATTTTGTGGAGTACGATGAGTTTGACAGCCTGATAAAAAGCTGCGATATACTTATCACTCACGGTGGAGTCGGTTCTATAGTCACCGGTCTTAAAAACAAGAAAAAGGTCATCGCCGCGGCACGCCTGAAGCAGTACGGTGAGCATACCAACGACCATCAGCTTCAGATCATTGAGAATTTTGCCAATGCGGGATATATTCTGGAGCTATCGGACTTTTCAAAGCTTCATGAGGTGGTCGCCAAGGCAAAAGTATTCGAGCCAGGAGAGTACGTGAGCAATCGGGACAATTTCGTTTCGCTCATCGAAAGGCTTATCGAGGAGCCTAAAAGGAAGAAAAAGAAAAATAAAAGCTGAAAAATCGCACAGCTGAAGTATATCTCAAATAAAAAGGACAGACAAAGAGGGATTTCTTTTGTCTGTCTTTTTTTGTGATGTCATTTAGTATACATATCTGCCAAAAGCCTCGCGCTGACAGGTATTGCTTCCTTTTGTATGTCCTTTTCCGCTGAGCATACGGTTATGCAGTAATCGGGATGATACAACTCGTAAAGCCTGCAAGCTGTAAGCTCTTTTCTTCGTGTAACGGTGTTTTCTTTAAGATCTACGAGAAAATCTTTTGCCGAAAGAGAAAAGCCTTCCCCCGTGAGCTTCATATAGCTTTCCTTGGCAGTCCAAAGGCGAAAAAATGCAGCATCACGCTCTTTTCCCTCAAAGGAATACAGCCAAGCGTTTTCACTGTCAGTAAAGAATCTTTCTGCAAGGGATTTGCGAAACGGCTTTATTTTTTCAATATCACAGCCAACAGGAAAGTCGCCGATAGCGCAAATAACTCTGTCGGCACTGTGTGAAAGGTTAAAGCATATCCCTTCGCAATAAGGCTTGCCGTGTTTTCCTTCCGCGATATTTGCATCCTCAAAACCGTGCATTCTCAACGCATACATTAAAAGAAGCCCGGCTCCCACACTTTGCAGACGACCTTCGGTGCTTTTATGCCTGAGAATTTTCCCTTTTCTGTTTTCAGAAAGCCCCGATAATATCTCGGGGCTTTCCATAGGATCGTCAAGATCGCTTATATCTGTAATATACAGTGTTAACATTGATTATTTGATATTGAATTTTTCGCCGCAGCCGTAATTTTCGTAAACGTAGTCTATATCCTTGTCTCCGCGTCCGGAAAGAGTAACGAGGATAGAACCGGATCTGTGCTCCTTGGCATATCTTATAGCGTATGCAACGGCATGGGAGCTTTCGATTGCAGGAATGATACCTTCCTTTTTGGAAAGAAGGAAGAAGGCTTCCATATCGGAAACGGTTTCGTAACGAACTCTGCCGCTGTCTCTCAGATATGCGTGCTCAGGGCCAACACCGGGATAGTCAAGACCGCTGGCAATGGAATAAACGGGAAGGGTCTCACCGTTCTCATCCTGGAGAACATAGCTCTCAAAACCGTGAAGGATACCCTTGGTTCCGTATGCCATTGTAGCCGCATGGTCACCGATAGCATTTCCACGTCCCAGGGGCTCAATGCCGATGATATCCACGGGGTCAGCAAGGAAGG
>SVQJ01000197.1 GCA_015065395.1 Oscillospiraceae bacterium | reverse complement strand
GAGATTTCAACCCCTCCAATATCATTATAAGGGAGGACGGAACCCCCTTTATTCTTGACTGGGCTCATGCCACCCAGGGCAATGCCTCTGCGGATGCGGCAAGAACGTATCTTCTTTTCTGCCTTTCAGGCGATGCCGAGCTTGCAAAGCAGTATCTCAAGCTTTTCTGCAAGAAGAGCGATACCGCAATGCAGTATGTTCAGAAATGGATGCCCATCGTCGCCGCTTCCCAGTCTGTCAAGGGCAACGAGGAGGAGAGAGAGTTCCTCCTTTCCTGGGTAAGCGTTGTTGATTACGAGTGATAGCTTTTGCTGTTTTCAAAAAGTTAAAAAATACCGACAAAAAAACGTTTGACATTTTCTCAGTTTGGGATATAATAGTAGAGTAAATTGAATACCCCATCAAAAGGGAGTAGTTTTAATGTGTTGTCAACAATCGCAGTTAGAAATAACTTGGCAGCACATACCGTTTTCGGTTACCAGACTTTTGGTGCATGATATCCATGCTCCAAAAGTCTTTTTTTGCATAGAAGGGAGAAAAAAGTGAAGGATCATTATTTACTTACAAAAGAAGAGGTCAAAAAGAGGCTTGGGAGCGAAAATAGCGGACTTTCCCATGAGGAAAGCCAAAAAAGGCTTGAAGAATTCGGTCCTAATGCCCTCAAGGAAGGAAAGAGAAAAAGCACAATAGAAGTGTTTTTGTCTCAGTTTATGGACCTTCTTGTTATCATACTTATTGCCGCAGCGATCATTTCCATGATATCCGGGAACGTGGAAAGCACCATAGTAATTTTTGCGGTGATCGTCGTTAATGCTGTCCTCGGCACCGTTCAGCATAAAAAGGCGGAAAAATCCTTGGATAGCCTCAGGTCCCTGTCATCACCCAATGCAAAGGTCATCAGAGAAGGGCAGAAGATCGAGATCCCCTCGTATGAGGTCGTTCCCGGCGATCTGGTCATGCTTGAAGCGGGAGATATGGTGGTTGCCGATGCACGGATAATTGAAAACTTTTCCTTGCAGGTAAACGAAAGCTCTCTTACGGGAGAATCCGCAAATGTGGATAAGAAGGATACTGAGATCACAGAGCAAGTTCCCCTTGCAGATAGAGTGAATATGGTGTATTCGGGGAGCCTCGTGACATACGGCCGCGGGATAGTGCTTGTTTGTGCAACCGGTATGGACACAGAGATCGGTAAGATCGCCGGTCTTATGAACGCCACAAAGGAAAAGAAAACGCCATTGCAGATAAGCCTTGATAAGTTCAGCAAAAATTTAGCTATAATAATAATGCTTATCAGTGCATTGGTATTTGCTCTTTCCGTTTGGCGTGAGATGCCCGTCATCGATTCTCTTATGTTTGCCGTTGCCTTGGCGGTGGCGGCGATCCCTGAGGCGCTCAGCTCCATCGTCACTATAGTTCAGGCGATGGGAACACAGAAAATGGCAAAGGAAAATGCCATCATAAAGGAGCTTCGTGCGGTTGAGAGCCTTGGCTGTGTTTCCGTTATCTGCTCGGATAAAACGGGAACGCTGACGCAGAATAAAATGACCGTCTGCGATATTTATATAGACGGTGCTGCTATCGCGCCGAAGGATTTATCTCTTTCTGTGCAGTCACACCGCTATCTCTTGTACAACGCAATGCTCACAAACGATTCAAGCGTGGTGGACGGAAAGGGGATCGGAGATCCCACCGAGTATTGTCTTCTTGAAATGGTACGCTCCATCGATCTTGATGAGGAGCTGGTTCGTACTGCAATGCCCCGAATCGCTGAGATTCCCTTCGATTCCGACAGAAAGCTTATGTCCACCAAATACTCTCTCCACGGAGAGTACACTATAATGACAAAGGGAGCTCTTGACGTTCTTATTGAAAGATGCGACCGTATCATGACAAGTGAGGGCGTTCGAGCCGTAAATGATGCCGATAAAGAGGATATTCTCAAAAAGAACATGGAGTTTTCCGAAAACGGTCTTCGAGTTCTTGCCTTTGCATATAGGGAATCTGACGATAGGGGAAAAATAGAACTTTCCGAGGAAAGCGGATATATCTTCCTGGGACTTATTTCAATGATGGATCCCCCGAGAGTTGAGTCTGCACAGGCAGTTGCCAATGCAAAAATGGCAGGCATAAAGCCTATAATGATAACCGGAGATCATAAAATAACAGCCACGGCTATCGCACGAAGCATTGGTATTTTTGAACAGGGCGACCTTGCCGTCACCGGACTTGAGCTTGACAGCATGAGCGACAGCGAGCTTTTTGAAAAGCTTCCCGGTATTTCCGTATATGCCCGTGTTTCTCCGGAAAATAAGATAAGAATCGTGGAGGCCTGGCAAAAAAGGGGCAATATCGTTGCCATGACCGGTGACGGAGTTAACGATGCTCCTGCACTGAAGAAGGCGGATATCGGTGTGGCAATGGGTATCACGGGAACCGAGGTCTCAAAGGATGCGGCTGCAATGATACTTACCGATGATAACTTTGCCACAATAATAAAGGCGGTCTCAAACGGCAGAAATGTGTATAGAAATATAAAGAACTCCGTCAAGTTTTTGCTTTCGGGAAATATGGCAGGCATCCTCTCTGTTCTCTATTGCTCTCTGTTTGCACTTCCTGCCCCCTTTGCGCCTGTGCATCTTCTTTTTATGAATCTTTTAACAGATTCTCTTCCTGCGATCGCCATCGGCATGGAGCCTGCAGATCCCCGTCTCCTCAGCGCAAAGCCACGTGATCCTAAAGAGAGTATACTCAATAAAAGCTTTATGCTCACCCTTCTTTTGCAGGGCGGATTAATTGCCGCCTGCACCATGGCGGCATTTTATATCGGACTCTCAGCCTCGGCCGCTGTTGCAAGCACTATGGCTTTTGCAACTCTCACCCTTGCACGCTTGTTTCACGGATTTAACTGCAGAAGCGAGAGAAGTGTTCTTAAAATAGGCTTTATGGGCAACCCCGCAAGCATCGGCGCATTTGGCTTGGGGCTTGTGTTCCTTTCTCTGGTTCTTTTCGTCCCCTTCCTTCGCGGACTTTTCCAGGTGGAAATGCTTTCCGTTTCAAAGCTTTCTCAGGTGCTTGGCCTCGCCGTTGCTCCTACTATTCTCATTCAGCTGGGTAAGCTTATCCGAAGGAAATAAAATATTTATAAATTAGTGGTTGAAGGGATAAACGGTCGCTTTTTTTGTAAAAAAGCTCTGCAAAAAACTTTATAAAATGGGTTTTGCCAAGGTTTGCAAGGCAAAAGGCGTCGCCAAAGCAGAGATCTGCTTTGGCTCAGACTGTCGAAAAAGGCGCAGACCGCCCAATAGGCAAGTTAAAGAGAGCAAGTAACATCTCTTACATCTGAAAAGGTGGT
>SVQJ01000196.1 GCA_015065395.1 Oscillospiraceae bacterium | reverse complement strand
TTAAATATTACCGATAAGGTATTCAGCTACGGGAGCGCCGCCCTTAAGGTGCTTTGCAACAACTTCCTTTGCCTTATCTGCTGTCATCTTGATGTATGTAACCTTTTCCTTGCCGTCCTCGTAGATCTCTACAACAGGCTCGTACTGGCAAATGCCGATACAGCCGGTCTGAGTTACCTTTACGGTGTCTGCAAGGCCCTGCGCTGCTACCTCCTCAACGAAAGCGTTAAGAACAGGTCTTGCACCGGCGGTGATTCCGCAGGTTGCCATACCAACGACTACGCGAACTTCTCCGCTGCCGGTACGAATAGCGACCTTGTCCTTCATCTGCTCTCTGATAGCAGCAAGTTCCGCTAATGTTTTCATGATGTTTGTTCCTTTCATGTATGTGAATTTTATTTTTGAGCATATTGATCCTTCAGATACTCTCTTATAAAGGAGAGGATCTCAAAGCTGTCCAGCGGAATATCTCCGCCAAGTATCACTCTCATTTCAGCCGTATCCAAAGCAGCCTCTCCGCCTTCAAAACGGTGATGAAAGCGAAAATCCACGTTGGGGCTTCCCTGAACGAGAGTTACCACGGTCTCCACTATATCTCCCATAGGTATGAAATCTATGTGATCGGTGTGGAACACAGCTTCAACCACGGTACCGTGATCGCTGTACTCCTTCTCGCTTTTTGAGGTGATACACACGCTCCCTCCGGTCTGCTCTGCGAGCATTCGGAGGAAAGGGACTCCCAGACCGACCTTTCTGGTGGTTCTGGTGGTGAAGAAGGGGTCAGACAGGCTTTTCACCTGCTCCTCGGTCATTCCGCACCCGTCATCAACGATGCGCATGGTGAGAACCCCGCCCTCTTCAAAAAGGGTCACGGAAATATTATTTGCTCCTGCCCTTACGGAGTTCATTGTTATATCAAGTATATAGAGAGACAGGTCTGTCATTTTCCCTCCAAAAGATCAATGAGTTTTTCTCTGACAAAGGCTGAGCTGTAGGGCTCATCTTCAAGTTCAAAATAATTTTCCGCTTCCGAAATATCCCAAAGATAATGGGCATCCGAGCTTTTCACGCTGCAGAGCGCGGAGAGCACGGGAAACCTCGTTCTCTCTTCAGTAACGCTTCCCCGGTTACTCACCTCAAAGGAGGTATATCCGAGCCAATCGGGAAATGTGCCGAGGATAGCGACCGCTCCGTTTGAGGTACGGTCGATATGTGCCGGATGACACACGCCGCCGCATTCTCTGCAAAGCGCCGTCCCCTCATCGAGAGAAAGAGTTGTTGCATTGAGAAGCAGGTTTTCCTCTTCTCCGAGCAGATTATCCTCATCATCCATTATAAACTGACTTCCGAATATCTCGGGTCGGTTCTTTATGGGGATCATTCTTTCATCTACTCTCCGACCGAACTCCATTGCATCCTCAAGGCTTCTGAAAAGGCACAGAAGATGTATATCCTCAGAAACGGTGAGTTCCATTCCCGGGATGGGAATAATACCGCATTTCTTACAGGCCTTGAAAAAGGCCGGACAGTTTTTTGTGGTATTATGGTCGGTCAGGGCAACGATCTGAAGACCTTTTACAGCCGCCATTCCTGCAATATTTGCGGGAGTCATATCATTATCTCCGCAAGGTGAGAGGCAGGAGTGGATATGCAGATCGTAATAATACCTATTCATTCTTTTTCAGATACTGCCCCACAAGGCAACATATTTCATAAACAGACCGGCTGTCAGTGAAAATGGTGATACCCTTCTCCTCTGCTGTTTTTACGATATCCGCCTCCGGCTCAACGCCCTCCGCCATTATAACGCAGGCGCACTCCGTGAGACTTGCCACAGCGACGACATTGATGTTGGACATGATGGTTATCCAAACATCTCCGTACTGTGCATGGCTCATGACCCAGCTCAGAAGGTCTCCGGCATAACAGCCGCATATCTCCTTATCAAGACTGCCGCACACACAGCGAAGAGAAAGCTCGCTTGCCATATTCTCAAGCTTTATCACAGCCTTTATCCTCGCTCTCTTTTGATTTTTGTTTATTCATACTCTCCCTTTTGTGGGAAAGCAGCGAATCGTGAAATACCTGACGCATAAACACGACGCACTCGTCGGCGCAGGTCTCGCCTCTGATGATATCCTCTGCGAATGCGGCACACGAGGGAGCTCCGCAGGAGCCGCAATCAAGATCGGGCAGATCCTTTCTTATCTCCTGGATCTCAGCCATCATCCGCCTTGCTTCCTTTCTGTCCAAAGACAGAGGAGAGGAGGGGATATGCTCAAATCCGCTCACCATGACATCATCGGGAAGGTCTGCGCCGTCCGGATGATAATTGGGAGAAACGGGGAGATATCTTCTGAGGGACTGTATTCTCGCCTTGGCGATATAAGGATTTGCTACGGTCATAACTCCGCCCACGCATCCGCCGTTACAGGCGTTGAGCTCGATAAACTCAAGCTCGGGGAAATCGGAGTTTTCTATCTGATCGAGAACCCTTATAACATTTTCGATACCGTCTGCCGCCAGATATTTTTCATTGAACACCGCCGTGCATTCTCCGCCCGAGATCGCCCAGCTCACACCAACCGTTCCGGACTCTGTTGAGCTTTCGGGAACGCTTATATGGTTCATTCGGTCAACAAGCTGGAAATAAACGTCGCTGACGGACAGGACAACATCTATATTGCTCTCTCCGTCCGAGTTCTTCACATAGCTGACCTTGCCGGGACAGGGGGAAATAAACACGCAGGCCACATCCTCCGGGGAAAGCTCGGGATGCTCCATGAGCGCTTTTTCTCTGGCAAGCTTGCCCGCCAGCTCCACAGGAGGCAGGATGGGCAAAATGTTTTCACAAAGGAAGGGGAATCGCATTCTTATAAGCCTGACCACAACGGGGCACGCAGAGCTGATCACCGGTCTCTTTATATCAGCGCTCTTAAGATACTGACGGGTATATCCGGAAACCATTTCAGCCGCCTTTGCAACCTCGAAAACATCGTCAAATCCCATATCAAGGAGGCCCTGAATGACAAAATCTATATCGTCGAGATTATCAAACTGCCCGTAAAGAGCAGGCGCAGGAAGTGCGATCTTATATTTGTAGTTATTAAGTATGTCAAGTGGATCGTGATTTGCCTTTTTGGCATTATACGGGCAAACCCTAATGCACTCACCGCAATCTATGCATTTCTGCGAATTGATTGCGGCTTTGCCGTCCCTTACACGAATTGCCTCGGTAGGGCAGCGCTGCAAGCAATGAGTACACCCTTTACACTTGGACACATCAAGGGCCACAGAATGCTTATATTGTTTCATTTTTGCTCCAATCGGGAGGGTCAGACGTTCACCGTCATGGTTATTTTCGTCCCCTTACCGATCTCAGTTTCTATATTCATTGAATCGGAGTATTTCTTCATGTTTG
>SVQJ01000026.1 GCA_015065395.1 Oscillospiraceae bacterium | reverse complement strand
CACAAACTACTCCCTCGTTCCCGAGGAATGGGGCGGCGATGTTATGTGCGTTCCCGTTTCCGCTCTCACAGGTATGGGTATTCCCGACCTTCTCGAAAGCGTGCTCCTTATTGCAGAGGTCAAGGAATATAAGGCGAACCCCGCACGCCGTGCAAAGGGTATCGTTATTGAGGCAAAGCTTGACCGCGGCCGCGGTCCCGTTGCTACCGTTCTTGTTCAGGCAGGTACTCTCCATTCAGGCGATATAGTTATCGCAGGCACCGCAGTAGGTCACGTAAGAGCGATGACAGACGATAAGGGCAAGACTCTCAAGAGTGCAGGCCCCTCCGTTCCCGTTGAGATCATCGGTCTTGCAGAGGTTCCTCTTGCTGGCGATGAGTTCAATGCGGTCGAGGATGAGAGAATGGCAAGAGCTCTTGCTGAGCAGCGCCGCGATAAGGCAAAGGAAGAGGAGTTCAAGGCTAATGCCAAGGTGAGCCTTGATGCTCTGTTCTCCCAGATCAAGGAGGGCGTTCAGGAGCTTAACATCATCGTTAAGGCAGACGTTGGCGGAAGCGCTGAGGCTGTTAAGCAGTCCCTTGAAAAGATATCCAACGATGAGGTCAAGGTAAGAGTTATCCATTCTGCAGTAGGCGGCATCACCGAGGGTGATGTAATGCTTGCGGCGGCATCAAATGCGATCATCGTAGGCTTTAACGTTCGTCCCGATAAGAGTGCTATTGATTCCGCAGAGCGTCAGAGCGTTGATATCCGCACATACCGCGTTATTTATGAGTGTATCGAGGAGATCACAGCAGCTATGAAGGGTATGCTTGCTCCCGAATTTGTGGAGAAGCTTCTCGGTCACGCTCAGGTTCGTCAGACCATCCGCGTTCCCAATGTGGGAACCATTGCCGGCTCATACGTGCAGGACGGTATGATCTCCAGAAACGCTCTTATCAGAGTAGTGCGTGACGGTATCGTTATCTTTGAGGATAAGATATCCTCTCTCAAGCGCTTCAAGGATGATGCAAAGGAAGTCCAGCAGGGCTACGAATGCGGTATCGGTCTTGAGAAGTTCAACGATATCAAGGAAGGCGATATTCTTGAGGCATTCATAATGGAAGAGGTCGCAAGATAAAACGAGGCAGGATTTCTTCTCTCTATGATACTATAATAATATGATCAGTAAAACAGCCCCCTGTGAAAGCTGAAAGTGCTTTCACAGGGGGGCTGTTTTGTTGTGAATATGTTTGGCTTTAAGTGGGGATTTACCTATATATGAACAATTTTCTTGCAATTTAGTTCCAAAAAAGAACTATGAATGTTGCAGTAATTTTTGAGAGCATAAAGTATTGGCACCCTTTTCCCTTTTGATTTTTTTATATTATCGGAAAAATCGTGCTGCAGCCTTTTGCGTTACATTTCCAATTCCATTTCTGCCATCTGTGCTTCCATCTGCTCCATGAGCTTCTGGTTGAATTCCTGGGCAGTGTTATAGCCCATTCTCTTCTGGCGGTTATTCATTGCGGCGATCTCAAGGATGACCGCAAGGTTACGTCCGGGCTTTATGGGGACTGTGAGTGAGGGAATACGAATTCCCATGATCTCTGTATAATTTTCGTCGATACCCAGGCGCTCGTACATCTTACCAGCTTCCCAGGGCTCAAATTCAACCACAAGGTTGACCTTTTCCGTATCCTTTACCGCACCCATACCGAATATCCTGCGCACATCGATGATGCCGATGCCGCGAAGCTCGATATAGTGGCGGATAAGCTCGGGAGCGGAGCCGACTATTGTCTTTGCCGAAACGCGGCGAAGCTCCACCGCATCGTCTGCAATAAGTCTGTGACCTCTTTTGATAAGCTCGATGGCGGTCTCACTTTTACCTACTCCGGAATCGCCCACGATGAGAATACCCTCACCGTATACCTCAACGAGAACGCCGTGGCGAGTGATCGTGGGGGCAAGCTTCAGATCGAGAAAGGCGATGAGAGCTGCGGTGAATTCGCCGGTGTTTCCGTCCGTCCAGAGAAGGGGCACCTCAAACTCCTTTGCAGCATCCATGACCACGTTGTCGATGGGGTTTCCGTGGGTGTAGATAAGTGCAGGGGGGCGGCGCTCAAAAAGACGGCGGATATGCTCCTTTCGAACATCGTCGGGAAGGCTTGCAAGGTATCTGTATTCCGTGGTTCCCACTACCTGAATACGGTCTGAATCAAAGCATTCAAAAAAGCCGGTCAGGGGAAGGGCAGGACGGTTGATCTTATTTCTGTTGATGCGGATGTTTGAAGGATCTACGGGGGAGAAAAGTACATTAAGCTTCAGCTCATTGATAATAGCCTGAAGGGTAACACTTGCCATGATTGCACCATGCCTTTCGTTTTTATCTGTATATGTTCAGTATAGCACAGCATTTTGCGGATTGCAAGAGCATAAATCGGCAACGGTAGTTTTAACAGAAAGGTAAATATTACAAAAGTTATTTACAAAGGTGCAAAAATAGAGTATAATAAAGTGTATATTTTTATCTTCGATCAAAAAAAGAAGGAGGATACGTCAGATGCTTTGCAGCGGTAGGACCGATATAGGAAAGAAAAGAAAAGTAAATCAAGACACCTTTTTTTGCGAATACTATGAAAACGGTATGATGCTCTGCGTCGTTTGCGACGGAATGGGCGGTGCCGCCGGCGGCGGTATTGCTTCCAGCGTTGCCTGCAAAAGCTTTGTTGACTGTGTTACTGACTTTGCCGAAGGGTTCACCCCCGGTGAAAAGCTGACGAGAACCGATGAGCGGATCATAAGAAAGGTTCTGGCAGATGCCGTGGATCAGGCGAACAAAGCAGTTTTTGATATGGCTGAGGAGGAGGTCTCTCTCTCGGGCATGGGGACGACTCTTGTTGCTACCCTTGTCTGCATGAGAACTCTTTTCACGGTCAATGTAGGCGACAGCAGAATGTATCTTATCAGAAACGGGATACATCAGCAGATAACGAAGGATCATTCTTACGTCCAGTATCTTGTGGATAACGGGAAAATGACCCTTGAGGAAGCAAAGCAGTCCATAAACAGAAATATCATAACGAGAGCCGTAGGCACGGATCCCTCTGTTGAGGCGGATATCTATCTCACCCGTCTGCCTGCTGCAGCCCCCGGCTGTGCACAGGATCATGTAGCCCTTCTTTGCTCTGACGGACTTACCAATCACGTTTCTCCCGAGGAGATAGCGGATATTGTTAAGCACGCCTGCGCCGTTGACAATGACAGACAGCTCGGTCATATTGCGGATCTGCTTATTGATATGGCAAATGAGGGCGGCGGAAGCGATAACATAACAGCGGTTATCATAACCGTTTGATGCGGTGAATAAATAAGCATAAGCAGAAATGCTATCACTTTCACTGTTATTTTCAAAGAAAGCATGGTGACAGTATGGAAATATACGAAAAGTATGTAGGTACCGTTTTCGACGGTAGATACAGGATAGAGCAGATCATCGGCGTTGGCGGAATGGCGGTGGTTTTCAAGGCTTTCGACCTGCTGACGAACAAGACCGTTGCCGTAAAGATGCTCAAGGAGGATATCGCCGATGATGAGGAAAGCGTAAAGCGCTTTGTCAATGAATCAAAGGCGGTTGCCATGATGTCTCACAAAAACATCGTAAGCATATACGATGTCAACGTGGGTGAGGACATCAAATATATCGTTATGGAATATGTGGAGGGAATCACTCTCCGCAACTATATGTCAAAGCGCGGACGTCTTACTCTCCGTGAGATAATCAGCTATACCGAACAGATACTTTCTGCTCTCAGCCATGCCCATTCCAAG
This sequence comes from Oscillospiraceae bacterium, assembly GCA_015065395.1. Taxonomy (GTDB): domain Bacteria; phylum Bacillota; class Clostridia; order Oscillospirales; family CAG-272; genus Avispirillum. The sequence continues at coordinate 11,379 of SVQJ01000026.1, read as the reverse complement.
GGTATTGTTCACAGAGATATAAAGCCTCAGAATATAATGCTTCTGAAAAGCGGCATAATAAAGGTTACTGATTTCGGAATAGCAAAGCTTCCCAACGCGGAAACGGTCACGGTTACAGATAAGGCTATCGGAACCGTATATTATATAAGTCCCGAGCAGGCAAGCGGGCGCACTATCGACCACAGGAGCGACCTTTATTCTCTGGGTACGATGATGTATGAAATGGCAACCGGGGAGCTTCCTTTTATGGCAGACAGCCCGGTATCTGTTGCCATGATGCAGATAAACGATATAGCAAGGGCTCCCAGCGAGATCAATCCCGATATTCCCAAGGGCCTTGAGCAGATTATCGGCGTTGCCATGGAAAAGGAACCGGAATACCGATATCAGAATGCGGAGGAGATGCTCCGTCAGCTTCGCCGCTTAAAGGAAAATCCCAATATAATCTTCAAGATCCCCAAAAAGAAGGATGGAAATGAGCCCAAAAGCGTGCTTTCTCTTCTTACGGGAGGAGGCCCTCTGTTTCCTATACTTTCCGCGGTAACCCTGGCATTTTTCATCATCCTGTCCATAGGTGCTGCTTATGTTCTCGGCAAGGTGGGAGATGCTATGTCTAAAAAGACGGTCACCATAGAGGTGGATGCTTTTGAGGGCAAGATCTTTGATGAGGAGCTTGAAAGGGCTCTTATGAGCTCGGATAAATATACTCTTGAAACGGTATATGAATTTTCCGATGAGTATGATCCCGGAGTGATAATCGAGCAGACCCCCAAGGCAGGAGCATCCAAGAAGGTGAAGGTTGCTCTCACGCTTACTATATGCAAGGGCAATGAGACATTTGATATGCCCGACCTTTCCGATTACAAATATAAAGCAGCTATAAAGGAGCTTCGTAATCTGGGGCTTAAGTATGCTGTGGAATATAAAAAGGACAGCAAGCATTTCTCAGGTCAGGTTATCGGCACCTTCCCCGAGGCGGGAACCAGCGTGAGCATGGGAGATATGGTCACCATTTACGTTTGCGACGGGGCGGAGGACGGAAAGATAGAGGTTCCGAATTTTGTCGGCATGACTGAAAAGCAGGTCATGAAAAAGCTTATCGAGCTTGAGCTTATTCTGGGAAATGTTACCTATGTGGCAGATGAGGCTGAAAGGGGAACGGTTATAGCTCAGACTGTTGAGAAGGATAAAAAGGTCGTGGAGAATACGCGCATTGGCTTCACCGTCAGCGGCGGCCCCGATTATGACCCCTTGAATCCCGACGGAACAACAAAGGCAGAGGATGATACCACTGAGCCACCTGAGGACACCACGGCTCCTCCTGAGGATACAACGGAGGATACAACAGGGGATTCCGCAGGACTTGGCGGCGATGGTGAGGACACCGAGGGTGATGATACCACATCCTCCGATACTACAGGCTCCGATACCACAGACGCAGGCACCGCGGATGCTGATACCACCGCTTCTGACGATACCACTGCAGATACAGGGGAAGCTGTTCCCGTTGATAATTCTCAGATATGAATGAAAAACAGTTTGAAGGAATAATAACAAAGGGAGTGGGCGGCCTTTATACGGTACGCCCTCTTTCCCGTGATAATGTCACTGTCGGAGATGACGGAACGCTCCTTCTGCGTGCAAGGGGGATTTTCAGACATGACGGTATAACTCCTCTGCCGGGGGATAGGGTCATTTGCAAAAGGGTAACGGAAAGCGGCGAGGACGGAGAATTCGTTATAGACGAAATAGAGGAAAGGATCAATTCGCTTATCCGTCCCGCAATAGCAAATCTCACTCATCTTTTCGTTTTCATACCTGCTGCAAGGCCGAAGCCTGATCTTATCACGGCGGATAAGCTGATATCGGCCGCAGAGGATAAAAACATAGAGCCGGTCATCGTTATCACGAAAACGGATATTGATGAAAGCGAAGCGCGTATCATTGCAGATATATATGAAAAGGGAGCTTTCTTTGTTTTTCAGATATCGTCTGTGACGGGAGAGGGAGTTTCTGATTTGTATTCGTATATGGAGAGGGAAAGCAGAAATCACATGATCGCCGCCTTTGCCGGAGTTTCCGGAGCGGGAAAATCCACATTGATGGCAAAGCTTTTCCCCGATCTTTCTCTGAAAACGGGTGAGGTGAGCAGGAAAATTCAAAGGGGAAAGCATACCACGCGCCATGCGGAACTTTATCCGCTGACGATCGGCGAGAGCACTTTGCACATTGCAGATACCCCGGGCTTTTCAATGCTGGATTTTGCCAAATTCAATTTTACGGATAAGGAAAACCTGCCGTATACCTTCAGAGAGTTTGCACCCCTTATGGGCGAATGCAGATATACAAAATGCACCCATACCAAGGAAGAGGGCTGCAAGGTCCTGGAAAAGATAAGAGGCGGAGAAATATCGTCCTCGCGCCATGAAAGCTATATGGCAATGCTGGAGGAGATCAACAAGAATCCCCCCTGGAAAAAGAATAAATGAGCATTGAAAAAGACTGATAAAAGCGCAAACTTAGCTTTTATCAGTCTTTTTTACCTGTTTCTGACTTTTGTGCAACGGGCTGTTATATTATTCTTCTTTGCTTTTTTCGTTCATTCCGTCAAAATCAAGACCGGCACGGCTTTCAGCCTTTGAACGGGGAATCATGCCTTCGTCCAACTGATTGTCAGGATAAAGGCTCACGGCCTCAGCCTTCGTAACCTCTTCAAAAATATTCTCGCCCTTTTTTCTTTCGGGAAATTCTCTTTTTCTGTCCATTCGATGATATCCTTTCCAAACTCATTCAGAGCTTGTAAGTATTATTCCCCGTTTCGGCTTTGAAATACACGGTTATGCAGATCAGGCGTTCTTTCCTTGAAAGCAAAGCCCTGCTTTGGCGACGCCTTTTGCCTTGCAAACTTTAGCTAAACCCATACTTAAAGTTTTTTGCAGAGATTTTTTCCAAAAAAGCGACCGTTTCTCTTTTATAAACCGTGATTTGAACGTTTTTGGATTTGCGGCGTTAATTAGCTTTTTCGTATACTATTTCTTCATCTATGCTCTTTGCTATGATCCTATCTCCTTTTTGGACCTTACCCGAGAGGATCTCTTTTGCAAGGCTATCCTCTATTTTGTTGACTATCGTCCGTTTCAGCGGCCTTGCTCCGTTTTGTGGATCGAAACCTATGGCGGCTATACTGTCAAGAACTTCATCGGAGAATTCTATCTCTATGCCGCTCTTACCGATCCTTTTACTTGTATCGTTAAGCATCAGCGCGGCGATTTTTCGTATATCAGCTCTGGTCAGGGCATTAAAAACTATTATTTCGTCTATCCTGTTTAGAAATTCCGGGGAAAAGACCTTTTTCAATGCGTCCTTTGCTTTACTTTGCCCCGATTCCCCTTCTTCCTTTTCCAGAAATCCTAAAGGATTGCTTTTCAGAAGGCTTTGGGCACCTGCGTTTGATGTCATTATTATAACTGTATTCTTGAAGTCTACCTTTCTCCCAAGGGAATCTGTGAGAACGCCCTCATCAAGTATCTGGAGCAGTATATTGAAAACATCGATGTGTGCCTTTTCTATTTCATCGAAAAGCACGACGCTGTACGGTGCGCGGCGCACTCTTTCCGTCAGCTGGCCCCCGTCGCCGTAGCCTATATATCCCGGGGGAGAGCCGATAAGCTTTGAAACCGAGTGTTTTTCCATATATTCCGACATATCAAGCCTTATCAGAGAGCTTTCGCTTTGGAACATGATCGCAGAAAGCTCCTTTGCCATCCGTGTCTTTCCCACTCCCGTTGGGCCGATAAAAATAAAGGAGCCCACGGGGCGCGTTGGGTCTTTAAGCCCCGTTCTGCCGCGGCGAACAGCCTTTGCTATGGCATTTGCCGCCTTGTCCTGGCCTATGACCCTTTCGGAAAGCAGTTTTTCCAAATTCAAAAGTCTTTCGCTTTCCTTGGAAAGGTTGGTTCTCACGGGGATGCCTGTCCAGGCGGTGACTATATCCTCGATATCCTCACTGCCCACGTTTGCAAAATCATCTTTTTTTTTGCAAAGCTTCATTTCAGCCGCCCTCTCCAAAAGTGCCTTTTCCCTGTCGCGGAAATCTGCCGCCTTTTCGTAATCCTCGTCTATTATCGCCTCCTCCTTATTCCTGCTCATAAGCTTTGCTTCATTTTCCATATTCAGCACTTCCTTGGAGGGGGTGGCGTTCATGATCCTTTTTTTAGAGGCGGCTTCGTCCATAAGATCTATGGCTTTGTCAGGTAGAAACCTGTCCGGGATATATCTTTGCGAAAGGGTCACTGCGGCTTCTATTGCGCTGTCCAGTATTTTCAGCCCGTGATGAAGCTCGTATTTTTCACGGAGCCCTTTCAGTATCTCTATAGTTTGCGCTCCTGTAGGCTCTTTAACGGTAACCGATTGGAAACGCCGCTCGAGGGCTGCATCCTTTTCTATATGCTTTCTGTATTCATCTATGGTGGTGGCACCGATCATTTGCAATGAACCCCTTGCAAGGGCCGGCTTTATTATATTTGCAGCATCCATTGCCCCCTCTGCGCCGCCGGCTCCTATGAGGGTGTGTATTTCATCAACGAAAAGGATTATCCCCGGATTTTTCAAAACCTCATCCATAACATTTTTCATCCGTTCCTCAAATTCACCCCTGTATTTCGCTCCTGCAACCATGGCGGAGATATCAAGGGATGCGATGGTTTTGTGCCGCAGGCTTTCGGGGACTGTGCCGTTTGCAATACCAAGGCACAGTCCCTCTACCACCGCGGTCTTTCCGACACCTGGCTCTCCTATAAGGCAGGGATTATTTTTCGTTCTCCTTGACAGTATACGGATTATCCTCTCCGTTTCCTCCTCTCTTCCGATGATGGGATCTATCTTTCCCTCTCGTGCACAGCGGCACAGATCGGTTGCAAATCGGGAAAGGGTAGGACAGTTTGGGATCTTTGAGCTATCTCTTTTGGAGCTTTGGGTGCCTGTTGATGCCGTGCTCATTCCGAATAATCTGGAAAGCTCGTTTTTTATGTCGCCCACAGAGCCGCCCGAGCTTTTTATTGTTTTGAAGGCGAAGGAATCCCCTTCGTTGACCATCGCCCAAAGGATATGCTCTGTGCCTATACTGCTGTGGCACAGGCGCGCTGCCGTGGCTGCACTTTCTTCAATTATCCTTTTCAGCATCGGGGTCATATCCGATGCCTGAGTATTGGAGGGGCTTCCCGATCCTTGGGTGGATATGATTAGCTGGCGCACTGCGGTATATTCCACTCCGGAGGAGGAGAGGATGCGAAAGCCAACGCTGTCCTCAACGGAGAGTACACCTAAAAGCAAATGCTCGCTCCCAACGTATGTGTGCCCCATTTCGCGGGCCAGGCTCAATGAAAGATCCAGGGCACGCTGTGATTTTTTTGTAAATTTTGAATTCATTTGTGTTTTCCTTTCACTTTTCCTTCGCTGTGACTATTTTACATCGGTGAAATGGGAGTAAATGGCACTTTCTGTCATACTCCTTGCTTTTTTTCGTAAAAAAGTAAATTCTGAATCGTTTACAGTATTTTGTTGATTTGTTGAAAAATGCATTGTATAATTATTTGTGAAGGATCCTCAATGGAGGTATATATGTATAAAATTCTTATTGTTGACGATGAAGAAATGATCCGCCGTCTGATCTCAAAATATGCAGTTTTTGAGGGGCATACCTTCAAGGAGGCGTCTGACGGGATCGAGGCTGTGAATATGTGCAGGAATGAAAGCTTTGATATCATTATCTGTGATATAATGATGCCTGAGCTTGACGGCTTCTCTGCTTGCAGGGAAATACGTAAGTTTTCCGATATTCCCATAATCATGCTTTCCGCCAGGGGAGAGGAATACGATAAGCTTAACGGGTTCAGCCTTGGTATAGACGATTACGTGGTCAAGCCCTTCTCTCCGAAGGAGCTTATGATGAGGGTCGATGCCGTTATGAAAAGGTATTCGGCCTCTGAAAAAAAGGCGCAAAATGAGAATCAGATGTTCTGCCTTGAAGGTCTCACGGCAGATCTTTCGGCGAGGATAGTTTATGTTGACTCAACGCCTGTTGATATGTCTCCCAAGGAATACGATCTGCTCTTCTATATGATAAACAATAAAAATATTGCTCTCTCTCGCGAGAGGCTGATATGCGAGGTTTGGGGATACGATTATTACGGGGATGACAGAACTCTTGATACCCATATAAAGCTCCTTCGAAAAAGCCTTGGAGCTTATGCCAAATTTATTGTAACTCTGAGAGGAGTGGGCTACAGATTTGATACGAATGCGAAATAAGAAGCTGAAAAGACGCCCCATGGGAATGAAAAGCAAGATGTTTGCATATCTTGCCGTTTTCACTGCCATCGTGCTTTCCGTCATGTGGCTTTTCCAGATAGTGCTTCTTGATGATATATATATACTTACGGTAAGATCTGATGCGAAGAAGCTTTGCGCTTCGGTGAGCGTTGCATCAAATCTTGACAGCGAGAGCTTTCGCACAAAGGCTTATGCCCTTGCTGCCGAGCAATCTGCCTGTATATCCGTTTTTGAAGTGAAGGGTGCATCGGCGCAGGAGATGATCCGCGCCCATTCCCATAACGTATGTCTTATCCATTCGGCTATGATAAACGAGGCTTTTCTGCAAGAGCTTTATCTTTCTGCGAAGGATGAGCGCATTTATACGAAGACCGCAGAGAACAACGAAGGGGAGCCGGCAAGCATTCTTGTTTCGTCGGTGATAGAAAAAGGAAACAAAGACCTTCTCATCATAGTAAATATCCCGCTTGCTTCGGTAAGCGCGGCGGTGAGCACCTTGCATTTTCAGTTTATAATCATAACGGTGATCCTTCTTATCGTTTCTGCGATAATGGCATATCTGATTGCAGGGAGAGTCACACGCCCGGTGGTTGCCATGAACAACGAGGCAAAAAAGCTTGCCCTGGGAAACTACAGCGTTAATTTCGAGGGCGGCGAGTTTTTGGAAACTGCCCAGCTTGGCTCCACTCTTAACTATGCGGCATGCGAGCTTTCAAAGCTTGATACCATGCAAAAGGAGCTTATCTCCAATATTTCTCACGATCTTCGAACTCCCCTTACCATGATCTCAGGCTACAGCGAGGTTATGAGGGATATCCCCGAAGAGCGGAATTCTGAGAATATGCAGATTGTTATAGATGAAACGAAGCGTCTTTCCGGACTTGTTAACGATCTTTTGGATCTTTCCCGACTTTCGGGAGGGGGAAGAAAGCTGAATATCTCTGCTTTCTCCATCACAGAGTGCACGAGTGCAACCATAGACAGATATTCTCGCCTTTGTGAGAGGGACGGATATCGGATCAGTTTCAACGCGGACAGAGAGATCATCGTTGAGGCTGATGAGATGCTTATTTTGCAGGTTATCTACAATCTTATAAGCAACGCGATAAATTACACAGGTGAGGACAAGAGAATACAAGTGGATCAGACGGTAGCCGACGGGGTGTGCCGCATTTCCGTTTCCGACACGGGAGATGGAATAGAGGAGGAAAAGCTACCCTATATTTGGGACAGATATTACAGAAGCGGGGATTATCACAAAAGAGCGGTTTCAGGAACGGGGCTCGGTCTTTCCATCGTAAAGAGCGCGCTGGTGCTCCACGGTGCTCATTTCGGTGTATCCAGCACTCCGGGGGTAGGCTCGACCTTCTGGTTTGAGCTTCCGGTTCTTTCTGAAACAGAACTGATAGATTGATCAGTGGGCTTGGGCTTATCAGCCGTCGCCAAGATAGGAAAGTATCCCGTTTGCAACTCCCGTGGCAAAAAGCCATGGGTCATTTGCCATAAGTGCGCTGTCTCCGGGATTGGTTATAAATCCGAGCTCGATGAGAGTTGCAGGCATTCTTGTGCGCCGAAGAACGTAGAGGGTGGGGCGAACGAAGACCCCGCGGTTTTCCAGCCCCGTGACGGCGGAGAGCTCGGAAAGTATGCTTTCTGCCAAAAACTCTGCCTCTCCGCCTCGGCGGTAGATATATGCCTCGCTTCCGCTGGCGGCGGAATTGGTTGAAGCGTTTGCGTGAAGGCTTATGAAATAATCGGCTCCCCAGGTGTTTGCATCGTTGACCCTGGCGGCAAGAGAGGATGCATTTGAGCTTCCCAGTTGTGTTTCGGGAGTGGGGCGCGAAAGCCGCACGTCCTGACCCTGTGCACGAAGAAGAGCCGCGGTCTCTACTCCTATTTCGTAAACCAGATCCTGCTCACGGTAGCCGTTGCCTTCGGCTCCCGCGTTTGGATTATTCGGGTTATGACCCTGATCTATGTAGATTTTTGCCATAGTAACTCCAATTTCTCGGCGTTTTGCCGTACTTCAATTTCAGTATATGCAATAACAGGATGTTTGACATGAAAGATTTGCAAAAGCTTCTCAGCCGCGTTCGTCTGGCTGTGGAAAAGTATGATATGATAGCCGAAGGGGATAGGATCGCCGTGGGGATCTCCGGCGGCAAGGATTCTCTCGCCCTTTTATGTGCCCTTGCGGAGCTGCGACGCTTTTTGCCCAGGCACTTTGAGCTTTACGCATTTACGGTGGATATGGGCTTTGATGTCTGCGAAAAGCACCCGGCGCCTCCTAACGACTATTCTCAGATAGAGGAGCTTTGCCGAAGGCTTTGCGTTCCCTATTTCGTTAAGAAAACACAGCTTGCTCATATTATCTTCGATCTTCGCGGTGAATCCAATCCTTGCTCCCTTTGCTCCCGTATGCGTCGCGGCATCATTCACGATTGTGCGGTTGAGGCAGGGTGCAATAAGGTAGCGTTAGGTCACCATTTTAACGATACTGTGGAAACATTTATGCTGAATCTTTTTTTTGAAGGAAGGATCGGCAGCTTTTCCCCGGTTACCGAGCTTTCAAGAAAGGAGCTTTTTCTCATTCGTCCCCTTGTTATGACGGAGGAAAAGGAAATAAAGTCCTTTGCGAGAAAAGCCCGTCTTCCCGTTTTGGAAAGCACCTGCCCGGAGGATAAGCATACGGAAAGGGAATATATAAAGGAATATCTCGGAGATTTTGATCACCTTCACAGAGGTCTTTACCGACGCATTTTCGGCGCTCTTGAGCGCAGCGGAATAGACGGCTGGCATGAATGATATTGACGGGGAGATGAAGGTGTTTTCTCGTTCTTTCCTTGAAAGGAAAGAACCAAAGGAACTTTAAGAAAAAAACGTAGCGAAAAGGCAAATAGGCCCTAAAAAGATAAAGGTGTGCCAAAATGAACGAGCTCATTTTTGCACACCTTTATCTTTTTAGGTTATGGCACCTACGGTGCCGCCTCCAAAGCAGAAAAGTGCTTTGGAGGCGCCTTTTGCCTTGCAGATTTTAGCAAAACCCATACTTGAAGTTTTTTGCAGAGCTTTTTTTCAAAAAAGCGACCGTTTTTTCTAAATAAATCTTAAATTAGAAAAAGCTTGCAAATACGAAAGGTCGCATTTGCAAGCTTTTTCTTTATTTCAGCTTAAAAAGCCGGGCAAGTATGGGGGCGAAGAATTTTGGTGAACGAACAAGCTTTATTTTCATTATGTATAAACCTTTCTTTGCAAGCTTTACTGCCTACGTTGGCAGTATATGCATTGAAGCCTTATACTGTGCCTGCCGCTAACAAACGATCAGTTGCCCAGCGATTTCGTGGTCCTCACGGTTACGTCCTTTTTGTAGCAGGAGAATATAGTCTCCGTATCTATGGCTTTTGACTTTGGTGTGAGAAGACTGACGACGGGAACGAGTACAAGTCCTCCTATCATTGCGAAAACGCCCGAGTAGAGGGAGTTTGTGAAAACATATCTGAGAATTCCGCCGTCAAAGGCGAGCCATCCCATTGATACGCAAAGCTGGGCGATCATAAGTCCGGTACCGTAAATAAAGGATACCCAAACTGCTGTCTTTGTGGTTCTTTTCCAATACAGGCCGTAGAGGAAGGGAGCGAGGAATGCACCGGCAAGTGCGCCCCAGGAAACGCCCATCATCTGTGCGATAAATACCACACCGGACCATATTGTGTCCTTAAGTATTGCTATTACTGCGGAAAGGGTGATGAAGAAGATTATGAAGGCTCTCATTGTGAGAAGCTTTTTCTTTTCGGTCATATCCTTTTTCACAGCGGGAACGATAACGTCAAGGGTCAGGGTGGATGCAGAGGTGAGGACAAGGGATGACAGTGTGGACATGGATGCGGCAAGAACCAGAACAATGACCACTGCTATTATTATGTCGGGGAGGTTTTCAAGCATTGAGGGGATTATGGAGTCGAACTTTCCGCCCATTTTTTCCTCTGTTATGAAAAGTCTGCCGAATCCGCCGAGGAAATAGCATCCGCCTGCCACGATGATGGCAAAAAAGGTGGAGATCATCGTGCCCTTGCGGATAGCGGCTTCATTGGTGATGGAGTAGAATTTTCCCACCATCTGGGGAAGTCCCCACGTACCCAGGGATGTGAGGACAACAACGTAGAGGAGAAACTCAGGATTCGGGCCGAAGAAGGATGTAAATGCACCCTTGAGAGAAGTGCCTGCTTCGATCTGTGAAAGAGCATTGATGCTCTCGCTGAATCCGCCGTTCTGCATAAGAACGGCCGCAACAACAGCGACGATTCCGCCAAGCATGATAATGCCCTGGATAAAATCGTTGATGGCGGTTGCCATATAGCCACCGAACACAACGTAAAGTCCTGTGAGCGCTGCCATAACAATGATAACCACCCAGTAGGGGATGTCAAAGGCAATATTGAAAAGGCTGGAAAGTCCGTTATAGAGGGAGGCGGTATAGGGAATGAGAAAAATGAATACTATTATGGATGCGGCGATCTTCAAAGCCTTTGAGCCGTAGCGCTTTTCGAAGAAATCGGGCATGGTTTTGGAATCAAGATGCTGTGTCATAACTCTGGTTCTTCTTCCCAGAACATTCCAGGCGAGAAGAGAGCCTATAAAGGCATTTCCCAGACCTATCCAGGTGGAGGCAAGTCCGAAATTCCAACCGAACTGACCTGCGTAGCCAACGAAGATGACTGCGGAGAAATATGATGTGCCGAAAGCGAAGGCGGTAAGCCAGGGACCCACGCTGCGTCCGCCAAGCACAAAGCCGTTAACATCTGTAGCGTGGCGGCGGCAATAAATGCCAACACCTATCATAACGGCGAAGAACAGCATAAGCAGTACTGCGGTTAAGATTTTTGCCATGATCATTTCTCCTTTGATTTATTTTGTGATCTGTTTTTCAACGAGGGTAGCGTCGCCGCAGTATATACGGCGAAGCATAGGCTTCTCGATCTTTCCCGTGGGGTTACGGGGCACGTCAGCAAAGATAAGCTTGCGGGGACGCTTGTATCTGGGAAGCTCTTC
>SVQJ01000025.1 GCA_015065395.1 Oscillospiraceae bacterium | reverse complement strand
ACCGAAACTTACACTTATAGCCTCGTTAACCTTCATCATAACGGCTTCGTCCAGATGCCCCATCTTTTCTTTAAGTCTGCGTTTATCTATGGTTCTTATCTGTTCGAGAAGCACAACGGAATCTCTCTGCAGACCGACCTCAGAGCCGTAAACGTCAATGTGGGTGGGCAAGCGGGATTTTCCCAGCTTACTGGTGATGGCGGCAGCGATCACCGTGGGGCTGTATCTGTTTCCCACATCGTTCTGAACTATCAGAACGGGCCGCAGCCCTCCCTGCTCGCTTCCGACCACAGGGCTGAGGTCTGCATAAAAAATATCACCGCGCTTAACTGTCACAATATCACTCTCCGATTTTTAAGACTTCCTTTTTGTGTATTTAGTATTTCCGTAAAGGTAGGTGTTTTAGTCACTTCCGAGGAAAAAACTCTTCCCCTATCAGTTTATTCGGAAGGGATGATAAAGTAGACGGGTAGATATTGGGCTTTGTGTTTGCTTTTTGATCTCAGAACTCTCTTTTCTTTTGAAATCTATTGAAAAATACAAAAAGGAAGTATATAATATATACTGAATAGATATTATGAAAGCGGTGACTCCCATGAACAGTAATTATAAAATAGAAACCAAATGCATCCAGGAAGGATGGAAGCCCGAAAACGGAGAGGCAAGAGTTCTCCCCATTTTTCAGAGCACTACCTATAAGTATGAGTCCGGAGAGCATTTAGGTAAGCTTTTCGACCTTGAGGCAGATGGCCACATGTACACCCGTATATCAAATCCCACCGTTGCCTGCGTTGAAGAAAAGATCGCATCCCTTGAGGGCGGCGTTGGTGCAATGATGCTTTCCTCAGGACAGGCGGCGTCCATGAGTGCGGTGCTCAATATTGCAAACAGCGGCGATAATTTTGTCTGCTCTGCGGCTATTTACGGCGGCACCACCAATCTTTTTGCGGTCACTTTCAAAAGGCTGGGTATCGAAGTGCGTTTTGTAACCCCCGGCATGACCGATGATGATATCCATGCCCTTTTTGATGATCGCACCCGTCTCGTTTTCGGAGAGACTATCGCAAATCCTGCGCTGGATGTTTTTGATATCGAGCATTTTGCCGGTATTGCTCACAGCCACAACGTTCCCCTGGTTATAGATAATACCTTTGCAACGCCTATCCTTTGCCGTCCCTTTGAGTTTGGGGCGGATATCGTTGTTCATTCAACAACAAAATATATGGACGGTCATGCAACCGTTGTGGGCGGTGTTATCGTCGATGGCGGAAAATTCGATTGGGAGGCAGCGGGCAAATATCCCGAGCTTTGCACTCCTGACGAAAGCTATCACGGCGTAGTTTATACAAAGCAGTTCGGCGCGGCCGCCTACATTACGAAGGCACGCGTGCAGCTTCTCCGCGATATGGGTAACAGCCCTCAGCCTATGGCGGCATTCCTTCTCAATATGGGTCTTGAAACCCTTGCTCTCAGAATGGAGCGCCACTCCGATAATGCTCTTGCGGTGGCAAAGTATCTTGAGGCACATCCTAATGTCAGCTGGGTAAACTATCCCGCCCTTGAAAGCTCATCCGATTATGAAAAGTGCAAAAAATATCTGGGCGGCAGATCCTGCGGAGTTATTTCATTCGGTGTTCGCGGAGGAAGAAGTGCAGCTATGAAATTCATGAACAGCTTAGAGCTTGCAAGCATAGTAGTTCATGTTGCGGATGCAAGGACCAGCGTGCTTCATCCCGCATCCACCACCCACAGACAGCTTACCGATGAACAGCTTGTTAATGCAGGTATCGGTGCTGACCTTGTTCGTCTTTCCGTGGGTATCGAAAATGTTTCCGATATCATTGCGGATATTGATAACGCGCTTTCCAAAGTAAACTGAAAGGGAGGATATCCCATTGCCTATAAAGATACCCAATGCCCTGCCGGCAACACAGACCCTTCTTTCTGAGAACATATTTGTTATAACGGAAACCAGGGCTATCACCCAGGATATCCGCCCGCTTAAAATAGCTATCCTGAATCTCATGCCCACAAAGATCACAACGGAGACCCAGTTGGCAAGGCTTCTGGGAAATACTCCTCTTCAAGTAGAGCTTGAGCTTCTCAATACCGCGTCACATACCGCCAAAAACACGTCCCCCGAGCACATGCTCTCATTCTACCGTACCTTTGAGGACGTGAAGGATCAGTATTTTGACGGTTTGATAATCACAGGTGCTCCGGTTGAACAGATGGAGTTTGAGGAGGTTAATTATTGGGATGAGCTTTGCGCTGTGATGGAATGGTCAAAAGCCCACGTTCATTCCACGTTCCATATCTGCTGGGGTGCCCAGGCGGGCCTTTATTACCATTACGGAATCAAAAAATATCCCCTTGAAGAAAAGCTTTTCGGCGTATTCAACCACAAAAAGGATAAGAGAGATTCCATACTGCTGCGCGGATTTGACGATATCTTTCCCGTACCTCACTCACGCCATACCTATATTAAGCGTGAGGATATCGAGATGAATCCCCATCTGAAAATATTGGCTTCAAGCGAAAGAGCCGGTGTTTATGCTGTGTCCAACCACGGAGGAAGCCAAATATTCATCACGGGTCACTCAGAGTACGATGCCGATACCTTGAAAAAGGAATATATGAGGGATAAATCCCAGGGGCTGCCCATAAGCGTTCCCGAAAATTATTTTCCGGATGATGATGATACGAGGGAGCCTCTTGTAACCTGGAGAAGCCATGCAAATCTTCTCTATTCAAATTGGCTCAACTATTTCGTATATCAGACCACTCCGTACGATCTTTCTACCATGAAGCAAAAGGGCGAGGGACGGTAAAGTCAGCTCGTCGAAAAACATATCAATATTTGAATTTATAAATCTCAAAAAAGGAAGTACAGAAAAATGACTGAACAGCCTCATGCAAAAACCCAGCGATTCTCGCTCAGAGACGAAAAGACCCAGGAAATGCATGCGATCCTGGCAACCGTATATCAGGCATTGAGAGAAAAGGGTTATGATCCCATAAACCAGATAGTCGGTTATATTCTCTCCGAGGATCCCACCTATATAACCAACCATAAGAGCGCACGTGCCCTTATCTGCCGAATCGACAGAGATGAGCTTATGGAAGCTCTTGTTAAAAAATATCTCAATATCGATTGATCCCCAAAAAGGAGACGGCGGCTTTGATCATTTATAAACTGCCGGAATGTACCCCCGTTCCCTGTCTCCCAAAAGGTGCAGCGGTGGCTCTCGGCAATTTTGACGGTGTTCACAGGGGGCATCAGCGACTGTTTGATACTGCCCGTAAGCTTTGTGAGGAAAGAGGCTTTTCATGCTCTGCGGCATGGACTTTTACCACTTTGGCAAAGCCTGTTTTTTCTGCGCCCTGTATTACCGATATGGAAGCAAAGCTTTCTCTTTTTGCCGCATACGGACTTGACTATGCGGTCTTTGAGGAATTCGAAAGGGTGAAGGATCTTTCCTCAAGAGAATTCGTTTCGGACTATCTTACAAAAAAGCTTGCCATAGGATGCGCGGTTTGCGGATTTAATTTCCGATTCGGTAAGGGTGGCATGGGCGATGCTGCTCTTCTCAGAGAGCTTCTAGAAAGCAATGGCTCCTCCTGCCGCGTGCTAAGTGCAGTTATAAGAAGAAACCGTATCATATCCTCAAGCGCGGTAAGAGAAGCTATCATCGAAGGAGATATGGACGGGGCCTATGATCTTCTGGGACACGCTTTTTCCATCAGTTTTCCGGTGGTTAGGGGCAATCAGCTTGGGCGCACTATCGGGATCCCCACGATAAATCAAGCCTTTCCCGAAGGGCATATCATTCCGAAGAAGGGGATCTATGCCTGCACCTGCTACGTGGGAGGGGAGATCTTTCTCGGCGTTGCAAACGTGGGAACGCGCCCGACCGTAAGTGATTCCGAAAGGATCAACTGCGAAACACATATCATAAACTATAACGGTCTGCTTTACGGCAAGGAGATCAAAGTGGAGTTCTACAAGAGGCTCAGAGACGAGATAAGGTTCTCATCTCTTGAGGCACTGAAGGCCCAAATATCTGAGGATATACAGAACACGCTTGACTTTTTTTGCACCATGTACGGCGGATGACAATATCGGAAGGAGACATCGGATGAAGCGATCGAAAAAAGCACTTCTGTGCCTGTTTTTGCTCCTTTGCATCACTGTTATCCCGGTCCTTATGCCGATGTCTGTTTCGGCCCTGGAGGACCCGGGAGTTTCAAACACCCAAGCGGTATATCTGTATAATATTGAAAATAAAAAGGCAGTATATGCACTGAATGCCGATGAAAAGGTATACCCCACCTCGACTGTAAAGCTTATGACGGGTATCGTTGTTCTGGAAAATTTGAAGGATCGCCTGGATGAAACCGTTACCGTAACGGAGCAGATGCTTTCCGAGGTTTCCGGAAACAAAATAAAGCTCAAGGTGGGAGAACGGGTGCTTGTTCGCGATATGCTGGGTGCACTTTTGGTTTACGGTGCAAATGATGCGGCATACGTCCTTGCGTATACCGTTTCGGAAAGCCTTGAGGATTTCGTGATGCTGATGAATCAGAAGGCAAACGAGATAGGCGCATATTCCACCCATTATACCAACCCTACCGGAATGCATGACGATGAGATGTTCACCACCGCCAAGGATACTGCTCTGATCTCCCTGTATGCTTACGAGCTTGAGCAATTTATGGATTTTGCCGGCCTTTTGAAATATACTCTCCCGGAGACCAATCTTTCAAAATCCCAGACAGTATATTCAAGAAATTGCCTGCTTTCCCAGTATTACGAAACGGATTATTATTATAAAAAAGCCCGCGGAATGAACGCAGGAAGCACCGTTGAGGGGGGATACAGCGTTGTGACTACCGCCACCGACGGTAATCTCACATATCTTTGCGTTGTTCTCGGCGCCCAGAGCGTTGACGGTACGATATATTCCTATGTTAACGCAACGAATCTTCTTGAATGGGCATTTGATTCTTTCCTTTATCTTGACGTTCTTGCGCCTGAACAAATAATGTGCGATATTCCGGTAACGCTTTCTACAAGCGTTGACCACGTTACTTTGGTTGCAAGAGATTCTCTGAGCGTTTACTTGCCTGCGGATACAGATATAGAAAAGGAGATAACCTTTAGCTGGACCACGGATGCAGAAAAGCTGCAGGCACCTGTTACCAAAGGAGAAACGGTGGGAAGAATAACGGTCCTTTATAAAGGAGAGCCTATAGGAAGCTCGGATCTTATAACCACCATGGATATCGAGCGAAGCGATATGCTTTATACATTCGAAAAGATCAGCGAATTCACAAAAAGTCCCTTTTTCATTGCAACTATTGTTTCTGCAGTGATTTTTTCCATAGCATACGTCTTTGGAAAAGCCGTCTTTTTGAAAAAACGCTCAAAAAGAAAGTACAGATAATTATGAAAAAATTTGCAAAAAAAGCAACACAAACTGCCGCAGCCTTAGTTGCGGCAGTTTGTGTTGCTTTTCTTTTCTCCTGCGAGAAAAAGGCTGATCCGAAGCCTGAACAGGGCATTCCCGAGAAAGAAGAGGCTCGGACTGAGTATCTTTTGAACGGAGAAGACCTTTCGGATTATACCATCGTTATCCCAAATGAACCCAGCGATTTTGAGATGTGGACCTGCGAGATACTCAAGGATAAAGTATATGAATTGACAGGTATCGAGCTGAAGACCGCCTATGACAGCGAAAGCCAGAGAGAGCTTGAGATTCTTATCGGGAATACTGACCGCGCGGAGAGCCGCCTTGACAATATGGAAAAAGGAAAATATTATCTTTATTCCAAAAACGGCAGTATTGTTTTGAACGGTGAGGATTATTTCGTGGCAGGAGGTGCCGGATATATCATTTCTGCCCTTGAAGGCTCAGACGGTACTGCAAGCATCTCTGTTGAAAAGGAGATCAAGGGCAGAAATATAGAGTGGAAGCCTGCAAGGAACGTGATCCTATTTATCGGGGACGGAATGGGAAAAAACCATCCTGTTCTGGCAACCGCACCAACCCCATCTCTGCAGTATTCTCAGAATAATGTTGCTTTTCCCGAGGAGGAGCATTGCCAAATATTTTGGGCTGATACCTTTCCCTATATAGGTGAGGCAGTAACTCTTAATTATTACGGCTCAACAACGGATTCCGCCGCCGGCGCAACCGCCCTTGCCACAGGATATAAAACCGCAAACGGCGCTTTGGGAATGATCCCTGCAGATCTGGACAGCGACGGAAACGAGGATGAGTTTTGCTCCGTTCAAAATGTGCGCGAGGCCGCAGCCCTTAAGGGCAAATCTACCGCGGTTCTTTCAACGGACAAAAAAACAGGTGCAACACCCAACGGATTTCTTGTTCATCATACCAGCAGATATGACAGAGATATTATATCACAGCAGCAGGAGGCTCTTGATTCGTCTCGCCTGGATTATACCTATTTCTGGAGCAGATACGACAACGACGAATTTCTCATAAAGGTTCAAAAGACCATAGATAAATGCAATAACAACGACGAAGGCTTTTTCATCATGGCAGAGGAAGCCATGATAGATAAGTATTCCGAAAAAACGGATTTCGATAACGTTATCCGTACTGTTAAAAGATTGAACAGCGCCGTTGCCTATACGGCTACCTATGCTGCCTGCTGTCCGGACACGGTGGTGATCCTTACCGCGGACCACGAGACCGGGGGTCTGACGCAAAGCGATGACGGTATATGGTACTGGCAAAGCGACGGAGAGCATACCCCTCTTAACGTGCCCGTTTATGCTATCGGTCACGGCTGTGAGATCTTCGGTGATGCCACGGTGGAAAATACGGATATCGCAAAATTTATCTTTTCATTGATGGAAAATTAATTATTGCAGAGCCTTCAAGAGAAACAATTATAAATAATCAACCAAGAGAGATCCGAGTGCCCGTCGGGTCTCTTTTTTGTTTGGAAAGAAAAAACGGCTTCAAAGCCCACTTTGATGCAAAAAAGCAACAAAGAGGGCAAAAAGTCGATTTGTGGGGAGAAAAGAAAAAATGAACGTAGTAAAGTGTATGTACTGTAAGGGACGCGGCCGCGGTTTTGATTGCAGAATATAACATTTATTTTAAGAAAGGAGTTATTACATGAGTAATACCAACACCTTAAACGTAATACACTTTACGTCAAGGGCTGCGCTGAAAAGCGCAACAGAAAGCTATCCGGAGGGAACTATATGTATCACCCACGGATATTATGAAAACGGAGACGGAGGCGGAGCCAAGTATAAGATTGAAAGCATTGCCGATAATACCGATGCTTTATCTGAGGATAAGCCTCACATCTTCAAAATAGGCAATAATACCCAGTTTGCAAGTATCGTGACCGATGCAAAGCCTGTAAGCATTCTTCAGTTCGGAGCGATTTCAAGCTATAACGAAGAAGTCACAGGAACAAAGCGTGATGACAGCGTGGCAATACAGTGTGCGATCGATTTCACCGACGCGAACCTCTTTGCGTCAAATGATCTTGAAAACGCCGTTACGGGCATCGTAATTCCCGGAGGCGTGTATTATCTGAAGGAGCAGATAAAGATCCCTCCCTATCTCCACTTTATTCTGGAAGGAGCTGTGCAGTTCAAATGTAAGATCGGCCTTGATAAGGATGGAGAATTTTACGGACTAAAGCTGGGGGACGCCTGTTATTCTCAGATTCCCATGAAATCGGGATCTGATACGGAGAAGGATCTCAGCTATACGTATTTCACCGAAGAGGTACTTGCTCCCAGATCATATATTCTCAGCGATGGAGCCCATGTGGATACCTCCCTCCCTCCCGAGCAAGATCCCCTTTGCGTTTATAAAAAGGGAGCGATCAAGATCTGCTACAATTATGATGAGAACGGTCATCCCAAGAATCCTTTTTTGGATAGTAACTTGAATTCAAAATATAGGGTTTCTCCTTCAATGTTTCGTCCAATTTTTGACGGCACCGGAAGCCTTACTCTCTTAAACAACATTAATAACACGGTTTATGTTAATAAGTCGGGAGATGTAATTATCCCCGAAGACAATAATACTGTAGCAGAAGGCTATTATTCTCAACCGTTGTTCCCCAGATATATCTGCGGCATTGAGATCGGTAACAGCAAGGACTATTTTTTGAGGTATCACGATGACGTAACCGAGAATGATATAAAGTTCTACGATGCAGCTCTGAACTATGAAAATCTGAGGATCTCAAATGTGAATACCTGTCAGTTTGCCGTAGGTATCCTTGTTCACGCCTTTGAGTATTACAATACGATAATTTCCGATTGTGACTTTTTTTCTGATACCGTAGGTTATCAATACGGTCTTTACGGCGAACCGGACAAGATAAGAATAATCAGTACCGATAGATATGATGAAAGAAATATTGTTGGAGAAGAGTCTCATGAGGGGGGAGAAATGATCCATTTCAGGGATAATGTATTCACGCAGAATTGGGTGGATGTTAATATCATGTTGTCAGGATCCTCTCATTCCTTTGACGGATGCCATTTTGATTTTTCAAGATGTGTTTTCAGAGCCGCATATTCTGCACAGCTTTTCCTTAATCACTGTCATATCGAAGGTGTGGGGGACGATTTCCGTGTAAACGTGTTTAATGATCCCTTTATAACACAATCTGATGTTCAGAATTTTTTGAATGCAAATTATCCGATCCCGTATAGCAAATTTTACGGTATTCTTTATGCTAAACCTCAGAAAAAGTTTACGAGATCATATAGTAATGACGGCAGCTACGATGAAAGATATACTTACAGCAGAGATAACGTAAATCTCGTTATCACAAACAGCAATGTAGCAGATAACTATATCCTTCCCTTACCTATGCTGACTTTTGCCGGAAAATTTAACGATGAAGAAGCATTTAATAATGATGGTCACAGATATTCAACAGTAAAAATTAACAATGTTACTTATACGGTTACTTATGAATCCCCTGTTTGTTATCTCAGCGTAAAAGATGATAACGGTATTATATATTCAGGCTTCCTATCTTCTGAATTTGCAGACGCAGGAACATCAACAGAATCTGACTTGCATGATCAAAATGCTTTGGTGGATGTTAAAAATTCTTTAGTGTGGAAAAAATATGGCGGATATGACCGGGAGCGCAACACACGTTTTTCTGCAAATAGAAATCTTGTTCTCAAATATCCCTATTTCCAGAATGTTAGGTTGGAAGATGTCTATTCCTCCGGACAATATGTTCGCGTAATAACAGGCGTAGAAATAGATAGAACTGATCTTGTAATGAGTACGATCGACATTTTTAAAGGAAGCAGACCTCAGCCGACACCGTTTAAGAAGTTTGATAATAATGCTGCTTGTTTACAAGCGTCAATCCCTTATTACAGCAACGAGCTTTACAGTAAAACCACGACCGGTTTTGAATCAGTTGAAAAAAATGCAGAAGGAGATCCTGTAAAAGTGTTTTCTGCTCCCAAATATACCGTAAGGCTGAATAATGATAAAATTATTTGTAATAACGGAGATGTTTATAAGGCAGCATTAGTTACGGATAAGATCCCGACAGCGATTGGTTTCACTGACGTGAGTGATCAGGGCTTAGTAAATACAGCTACAGGACGGGAAATATCATTTAAGAAAAATTGTGATGTTCTTTCTCATAAGATATTGTTTACAGAATATGATTTTGATGGAAATGCGATAGGAACATACGCATACACAGTTGGTTATCCGTACAGATCAAAGCTCAGTGAGGATATTAATGAAGGCTTTTATGATATTGACATGATCAGCACTGAATATTATTGCTCCACAAATACCTGTAAACACAGAATACGAAATACGTCAACTGCTTTTATGGTAATTTCTGCAGAAATCAGTGTTCCGTATTGTTACGGCGATCCGGACGGCATTGACGATTATATGAATTGTGAGATCCCTTTTAAGCTCGCTGCCGTATTGATAGAAAAAGACAGTTGATCTTTTTTTCCTCTTCCTGCAAAACAGGAAGAGGATTTTTCTATGTCGAAAACATGGTGTTGACAAAAAATAGAAAATACAGTAAAATATAGATGTAAGGTAAATTAACAAAACAGGAGGTAATACCATGAAAAGAATTTTGTCGATAATATTGTGTTTTGTAATGCTTTTAGCAGTAGTTTCATCGCTGGGTGTTACCGCCGAAGGCGAAAACTCTGAAACTGAAATAACAAATAAATATAAATTCAGCGGCGGCAGCGGAACAAAGGAGGATCCGTATCTTATTAGTACTGCTGAGGATGTAAACTCAATTTATCAGTACAATATTGAACATTATGATCTCCGTAAAGAGAAGGTCTATTATAGGCTGACAAATGATATCAAAAGCTGGTATCCGGTTTCTCCTTTCTACAATGGGAGCAAATATGAAGTAAGTTCTCCCGGAGTTTATTTTTCTCTTGGCTATGGCCTTGATGCTTTTGAAATAGGAGGTAGTGTTCCTGAAAAGAGCTATGAAGAGGTTGTTGGAAGATATGGTGACTTGTACACTACATTTGAGTTTATTCACCCTGATGCAGGTACAACTAAGAGAACTGTAATAAAGATTGAAAGCGAAGAACATTTGCAGTATTTGCAGGAACAAAAAAAGTATTATGACGATTTGTATGAAGATTATGGTATAGTAAGTCCGCACCATTGTTACCCCGGATGGATTTATTGTAAAATGTCGTTTACAGGAGTTTTGGACGGTGACGGACATACCATAAAGTTTGAACGTATATGGGATAAATACCTTGAAGGGTTTCTTTTTGGGTCGATTGATCACGGCGGCGTAGTGAAAAACTTAAATTTTGAAGGGTACTGGGTTTGTTTTGCATACGAAGTTGGCGAGGATGGACTTGTTGAAAACTGTACTATCAATACCAAAAGCTCTCCTGAACTAGTGTCCTGTGTCGGAGTTGAGATTTCGGGGAGATATAATGAAAACTTATTATGGAAATGGAAGGCCGAGGAAGCAGGATTGATATGCAATAATTACGGTATTGTGAGAGATTGTTATAATTTATCGTCATTGTCAGGTCAAATTGATAATTATGGTGAAATCGATGCTAAAGACATATATGTCTTAAGGCTTGTAATATCGGGAGTAAGCGAAGAACCGGAAGCGATCATAGCAGACCTTAATATGGATGGCAAAATTGATGCGAAGGATGTTCTGATACTTATCCGCATCGTCGCCGGCTGCGACCCGAGAGCATAAGGAGTTCAGAGCTCAAATGGACTGCAAAAGAAGCAGGCGCGCCTATTCTTTTACAGATTAACAGAAATTCATAAGAAGAGCCCTGTAAATGCTGAATTCAGCATTTACAGGGCTCTTGTTTCGGGATGTCAAGCCGTGATTCGGTTGTTCTATTTACAGCCTTTCTATGTTATGAGTTGTGAACATATTCCGTTATTCCCAAGGGCTTTATGTGCTTTTTATAGAGATGCATGAAGATAACGATGCAAAGTGCAACGGAAGCACATTCAGCAATAGGGAAGGATAGCCATACGAGCGAGACCTTTCCGGAAAGGGAAAGCAGGTAAGCCGCGGGAACCAGCACGATTATCTGGCGTACGAAGGAAACGAGCATACTGAAAAATCCGTTTCCGAGGGCTTGGAACACTGCGCTTGTAACGATACATACTCCTGCAAAAACAAAGTTCAGGCTGATAATACGGAGGGCGACGATTCCCATGTCCTTCATGGCGCCGCTTGCGTCAAACATATCCAGAAGAAGACCGGGAGCTATTTGGAAAATGCAGATACCCACTGCCATTATACACACGGCACCGATAACGCTGAGCTTGATTGTTTTGATTATTCTTTCCTTGTTTCTTGCGCCGTAATTGAAGGAAACGATGGGGATCATCCCGTTATTGAGACCCACAACGGGCATGATTATAAAGCTTTGCATTTTGAAATAAATGCTGAAGACCGTAGCGGCTGTTTCTCCCACCTTTTTCATCCCCAGAAGGATAGCGTTCATGCAATAGTTCATAACGGAGCCGATGGCCATCATTAACACAGAAGGAATACCGATGCTCAGGATACGTCCCAGCAATTTAGCATGGGGCTTGAAATCGGAAAGACTTATACGAAGCTCTTTATTGCATACGAAATGAAGAGTCATAGCAGTTGCCGCGCTGATGAACTGACCGATGACAGTGGCAACGGCAGCACCCTCAATGCCCATTTTCGGAGCACCCAAAAGGCCGAAAATAAAGATCGGGTCAAGGATAATATTTGCTATGGCACCAACTGCCTGCGCTATCATTGAATGGAGGGTCTTGCCGGTGCTTTGCAAAAGCTTTTCAAAAGCCACCTGGGTGAAAAATCCCACGGAGAAGATACAGCAGATGGAAAGATATTTGATGCCGCAGTCAATGACCGTAGCGCTTGCGTTCTGGCTTTCCATGAATGCGGGAACCAGGAAAAGCCCCACAAGGGTGAAGATAAGGCAGCTCGCAAGCTCAACGATAAGTCCCTGTGCTGCGGCTCTGTTTGCTCTTTTTCTGTTTCCTTCCCCAAGGTTTTTAGAAATGGATGTGGTTATACCCACTCCAAGTCCCGTGCCGAAGGCGATCATAAGATTCTGTATGGGGAAAGCAAGGCCCACGGCGGTAAGCTCATACTTATCTTGGCTTATCTGTGCCACAAACATACTGTCAACCACATTGTAAAGTGCCTGAACAAGCATGGAGAGCATCATGGGGATAGCCATGGATATAAGGAGCTTGCCTATAGGCCAGGTGCCCATCTTGTTTTGCTTCATTGTTTTTTCTTCCATTTATTCCGTCCCGTATTTCATAAATATACGATACCATTCTACTACTTTCCCTATAATTTGTCAACAAGTCAGAATTTACAAAATAGCTATGGAAAAAAGAAAGGGTCTGTGATATACTTATTAAGATATCATCTATGAGAGGAATTTGTATGAGTCCATTTGGCAAAAGATTGCAGGCTGCTATTGAAAGATCGGAAAAAACTGCGGCGGAAATAGAAGAGAAGCTGGGATTTGAGCCCGGCAGTATAGAAAAATGGATAAATGATGATCTTCCTCCCGATACTCCCACTGTTAACGCGTTGAGCGCGGAGCTCGGTGTCAGCTCCAACGCCCTTCTTTTCGGTGTTGAGAGGCTTGGGGAGATAAAGGCTATGTTTCCCAACGATAAGACCGCGGCGCCATCTCCCTTCGGGACCTGGCCGTTCGTTACGGGACTTATAATGATATTTACGGGCTTTGCCGGCGCTTTGCTCCTGTTCATGAGAGTGATGGGAGTAGGCTATGAAGGATCAATATTCGAGGCAATGGGAGTTTCTTTGATAGTGCTGGGGGCAGTAGCGGTCACGGGACTTGTAATGTGCATTTGGGTTGCATGTAAGGGGCTTCGTGTTTCTGAAAAATCGAAGAAGAAGGATGGAGAAAAATGAAAAAAAGGATAAGCGAACAGGTGATTAAGAAGCGCAAAGCGCAAAAGGCTCTTGAAAAGGAAAGAAAAAAGCATATTACCATAACAGTGATTGCCGCTGTGGTCATCCTTCTGTGCGGAGTTGCTCTGATACTTTACAGCGCATTTTTTTCCGAGGAAGCAAAAAGAAAGAAAAATGAAGATGATTTCGTCGCAAAGGTTGCTTCAACAACTAACGAAAAGAACCCGGGCGGCGCTTCTCTTAAAGAGGCAGGCCTTATTGAAGGGGATTGGATATACGCGCTTTATGATGATGGGACCGCGACACTTTCCTATTACAGGGGAGACGCCGAGGAGCTGACTATTCCCGAAAAGATAGGCTCAAAGCCGGTCACAACCGTGGGATACAGTTGCTTTTGGAACAATAAGACATTGAAAACAGTACGTTTCAATGAGAATATCAAGTATATCGAAAGCTTTATTTTCTGGAGTGCCACAGCCCTTGAATCCGTTGCCCTTCCCGAGGGAATAGGCGCGGTGGAGGAGGGAACCTTCACCGAGTGTACCGCGCTGAAAAAGGTAGTGATCCCCGAAAGCGTTACTGTTATCGGAGACGGAGCCTTTTACGGCTGCAGCGTGCTTTCAGAGGTGAATTTCCCTAAGGGACTTACGGATATAGGAGCTTATTCCTTCTACGGATGCGCAAAGCTTGAGAAGGTCCTTCTTCCCGAGGGGGTAAAGACGGTTTCAGATCATGCCTTTGCTTATTGCACCTCTCTTGAAGAGATCTCCCTTCCTTCTACCCTTGAAGTGCTGGAGGGTTATGTGTTTGACAGTTGCGTAGCTCTTAAGGAGGCGGCGATACCCGAAAAAGTGACCTGTGTGGAGGAAGGCCTTTTCAATTCCTGCACGAAGCTCGTTACCGTAAAGATTCACGACGGTATAACGGCGTTGAGGTCCAGCGCTTTCAATACATGCGTTGAGCTTCGGGATTTCAGGATCCCCGAAAAGGTAACGGAGATCGGAGATTATACCTTCTTTAACTGTATCTCTATTGAAGATTTCCACATACCCGAGAGCGTAGAGAGTATGGGTGTGTATGCATTTGCGGGCTGTGTCAGCATGAAAAAGGCAGTTGTTCCCGAAAAGGTAAAGGAGATACCTTCTTATGCATTTGCAAGCTGTACCGCTCTTGAGGAGGTGAGTCTGCCTGAGGAGCTTACGTCTATCGGCGGATATGCTTTTTCAAACTGCAAGGCTATCAAGAGCATAAGCGTTCCTGCTACTGTTACAAAGATCGAGGACTGTGCATTTACCGTGATGGAGGCTTGCGAGAGTATTTATCTGGGTGAAGGTGTTGAGGAGATCGGCAAGGACGCGTTCTTTGGCTGTGATAAGCTCACCTTGGTCTGCCCCAAGGATTCCGTTGCCTGGAAATACGCACAGGAGAATTCTTTGAAGGTCACGGAAGGCTGAAATCATGCTGAATTTAGGCAAAAAAGTAAAATTAAATGACTGAGCTCTGAATTTTTGAAAAAAATACTTGACAAGCGGGGGCATTTGTGTGTATAATAACTGATGCCTATGCGAAATGGGATATTTGTCCCTATAGAAACGATTATTAATGAATTTTTCCATAAAACTGTAAGGAGGTGCCGAATATGCTTAGAACATATCAGCCCAAGAAGCTCCACAGAAAGAAGGAGCATGGCTTCAGAAAGAGAATGAAGACTGCTGACGGCAGAAAAGTGC
>SVQJ01000195.1 GCA_015065395.1 Oscillospiraceae bacterium | reverse complement strand
GATAAAAGTCAAGAATACCTCTGTTCAGGAAGTAGTTCTCGAATTTCTGATACTGGGTGTTATAGTGGGCAGGCGGAAGACCGATTGCCAACTGAACATCCTCCACCACACCGAGCTTATACCCCTGCTTTTGCATTTCAAAGGCAATGGCAAAGAGCGACAGAATAAAATAGCGGTCATCGGCGGTCTTATCACGCATATACGGAATACGCTGTTTTGATAGCGAATAATATTTGTTTCCGTACTGCAGGACATTGCTGCCGAAAGGTGGCGTGTCGCTTACGTGCAGAGCTGAGGTGAAGATTTTGCTGTCTGTTTTAATTTGTTTGTTTCCATGGTCGATTGCGATTAACATAGATACATCTCCTTTATTTTTTGCTTACACTATCTTTTTACGACTTTAATACGCATTTCTTCAACCGTTTTTGCAAAAAAACAAGCCGGTAGGGATAGTCCCCACCGGCCTACTGGCAAATTACCTATGCGGTGTGTTCAATGACACCGCGTTTCTTTTTGAGTTCGGCAATATATGCCTTCCACTTTTTATTGCTTTCTTCGGCACGTTTCCGTTCGGCTTCCTGTTCTTCAGGAGACAATGCCTCAAATTCCCACTGCATACGGTCTCTTGAAACAGCACCGCATATCGTACAAAGGATAGAGTGTGCAATTTCATTGACCGTCTTCGGGTGGTTATTTAGGACCTCTTCGCCTTCCTCGAAGATCTTAACAAACAATTGATATTGCTTTTCGGTAATGAACTCCCAGCCATAATCGTCTTGGATTTCACGGAGACTTCGATACTGCATTGCCTCTTGGAATTGCTGCTTTCTGGCATCTTCCTCACGCTTGACGGCTTTGGCGTATTTGTCAATCAAACGCCGCAAATCCTTTTCAATTTTTGCACAGGCTTTGGCTTCCATAAGATATCCGTTTGCTACGGGATCGGTATAGGTTCGCATTTAAGCACCTCCCATATACTCAAAGAGCTCGTGAGCGCCGGGCACATACAGCTTGTCGTTGTCAAGGCATTTGAAAATATCAAAGGTGTGATCGCCGGCAGCCGTATAGAAATCGTCATAATTATAACGGTGTTTTTGCGCTCTGTCCGCTATATTACTGTCAGCGAAAAAACCAAGTTCTGAATCGGTGCGCAGCTTCCTTGTTAGATGCTTCAAATCATCGTTTTCCTTTTTAGTGAAGAATCCATACGGAATAAAACGACGATTGCCGTAAATAAACACACCATCTTCCACAGACGTTACCATTCCCTCGTAACAGTCTTCAAGATCTTCAGTATCAAGGTTGACTACCGAGCCGTCTTTTTCAACGTGGATATAGCAGCAATCATCACCGCAGATGCAGATTTTTGCCTGTTGCGGTAATTTATTTAACTGTTCTATCAGTTCCTCAACTGTTAGGTTTTCTTTATGAAATCGCTTTGTTAAATCATACATAAGTCCATCTCCCTTTATATCATCAACCGTATACATCAACTTTCTTTGGTAAAGGCGTGAAGGTAGAGATTATAATTCTTTTCAAAGGGAATGCACCGTATCCAAAATAGACAGTGTTCGCCCTCATAATAAAAATTAAACTCTCTCCAACTGTGCTCATAGCTGGGCACGATTGCTTTATCACGGTGCTTTTCGCAAAAAGTACGCATATCGTATATATCGTAAAACGCGTCCCGTGCTGTGAGCCGATGATATACGGAATCAATTTCCGCAGCACGCTCGTTTGTGGTTAGATTTTTATGGCAGGGCCACACCGTATTGTACCAGCGGTAGCCGTCATGGTCGGCACGGATATGTCCGATTTTGCGTTTATAATTGCCGTCAGCATCTTTTTCGCTATCGGCAAAAACTTCTTTGAAAGAACACTTAGTCTTCAGTTCGTCCAATATGCACACTTGGCTCATAATTCTTTACTCCTTTTCTCATTGGTATATGTTTCGTCAGGATCCGCCTCTAACGGACAAGCGTAACATTTATCTACGCTTGGCATCATACAGCCCATATCAGGATCATGACAATCGCAACTTAGGCAAGGGTCTTTTTCTCGTTTCATATTTAACTATTCCTTTCATTACATCTCTTGCGAAAGAGGATTTGCACCTCTTATGACATAACTGACACCGCATCCACGCCTTTCACGTCAGCTTCCTCCCGTATACTCGGTTTCACGGGGCAGTGATTTATGTCCCTACTGTTGCCCCTTTTTCGTGCGTTTACCTATTCCGCCACCGCAAGATTTTATGCTATTTTTTGTTTTCCCCAACGGATATGGAAATGACCTTCTTCGTCTTCCTCACGGTACATAAGCAGGGAGAGCAGATCGTAGTCAACACCGAACTTATCGTATATGGCGTCAAGATCTGCATCCTGTCCTTTCATAAACAGATTGATCTTTTCCTTTGCCATAACCATCTGCATCAGATTGGACTCAATGCTGCCACCGTAGGTAACAAAGTAGATATCCTTCCAATCCTTTGAGTTATAACGAACAAAGCGCATATAAAATTGACTCATTCGAGCGTTGTTGTAATGAAGCTCCGGTATAATAACCTTATTCACGAACTCAAAGTTGACGCTTGACGGTAAGCTCTGCTGGGTGCAAAGTAGAATACCGTTACCACTTTCTTTGAGAGTAGTCCTCAGCTTACGTCGCTGAGCAAAGGTTGTAGTAGAGCCGGTTACAACAAATATCTTCCTATCGGGGAATGCTTCCTCTAAATGCCGCTTATACGAGTCTAATACGACTTTATGGCGTACACCGATAGCAACGATTTCATTACTGAACTCGCCAACCATATCAATAATTTTGCTGATTTTTACGGGTCTGCCTCCGGTGTATTCAGTAACCGTGTCGGGGGCGGCGCTGATGCGAAGCATTAAGGTTATCTGCTGAATGAGACGCATCATAGAATCCTTGCGGGAATTGCCTGTGGAGGCAAAATAATTACTCCGCATTTCGTAGAACTTCTCCATAGCCAACTGATAAACCTCACGCTCTGCCTCCGAAAATTCAAGCGGCACCTGATGAATACGACGTATTTCTTTGCCGACAACCTCCGGGAAAGTACGGGTTATAACCGTTTTATCCAGGATCTCACTAAGCACATCGGAATTATAAATGTCCTGTGTGCGCTGACCGACACCGAACACGGTGATTTTTTCGGGCAGGTGTGATGCCGTGAACAAACGGTAGCCCTCCTTATAGGCAGGAATAGGCTTTCCGTAATGGGGGTTGCTATCGTGACTCAGATAATCTTCGCCGCGTTCATAATGGTAGAGGGTATCACACCAAGAAAGCATATTGACCGAATTGTTATAAAGCAATTCGAGTTGAGGAACAAACTCCGATATATTGTTTCGGGTACTCGTTCCCGTTGTCAGCAGCTTCATTTTGCATCGGCGGAAGATACTTAACACCGCCTTGGTG
>SVQJ01000024.1 GCA_015065395.1 Oscillospiraceae bacterium | reverse complement strand
CGCGCATTAGGAGAAGATAGCATATCTTCTCGAAATGCGCGCATCCGGCCGCGATAAGGTACAGGATTATGCTGACAAGTTCGGCGTTCCCTTCTATGCCGGCCAGCGTCCCTGGGGCGTAAAGGTTGACGTAGTTATGCCCTGCGCTACCCAGAACGAGGTAAATCTCGACAACGCAAAGGCTATCGTCGCAAACGGCACAAAGTACTACGTTGAGGTTGCCAATATGCCCACAACCGCAGACGCTGTTGCATACCTTAAGGCAAACGGCGTCGTTATCGCTCCCTCAAAGGCCGTTAACGCAGGCGGCGTTGCCGTTTCCGGCCTCGAAATGAGCCAGAACTCTATGAGATATTCCTGGACCTCAGAAGAGGTTGACGCAAAGCTTCACCAGATCATGCAGAACATCTTTAAGAACTCCTACGAGGCAGCAAAGAAGTACGGCATGGAGGGCGACCTCATTGCCGGCGCAAATATCGCAGGATTTGAAAAGGTTGCAGAGGCTATGATGGCTCAGGGCGTTGTTTGATTATTGACATAAAAATCAAAAGTGAGAAAAAGCTGATAAAACCCGAAAATCGGATTTTATCAGCTTTTCTTTTATAATTCAATTATAAGTCCTGCAATATAGCGAATAATTCTGTTAAGATCATTGGCTGTAACAAGACCGTCACCTGAAACATCCGCAAGGAATACATGGTTATTGCTTAACTGAACAACGCCGCTTATGTATTTTTTTACCATATTCAGATCCTTTGCACTTACAATTCCGTCTCCGTCAAGGTCGCCAGGAGTTCCTTCGCCTTCGATCCTTTGAGAGCCGCAAACTGTACATGCACCCGCTTCGCTGTAGCTATGGCCGAGAGCCTCCGTTATATGGGCAGTATAACTGTCACCGCAAAGCTCGCATGTATATATAGTATAGCCGTTCTCCGTACAGGTAGGCAAAATTGTTTCAAAAACATAACTGTGTTCCACGGGACAACCCTTTACCCAGACAGCATAGAGGGTGGTGTCAGCATCCGCGTTGAATTCATCGCCGGGAAGATACTCCGCCTCGGTAGCATCCTTATTGGTTGCCCAACCAAAGAATGTGTAGCCGGGACGGGTAGGAATAACATCGCTCAGTTTCAGAACAGCAGCAAAAGTCTTTGTTTGTGGGTTCGGTGCATCCCCTCCGCCGTTTGCATCATATGAGACACTGTAAGTGTTTGCTATCCAGTTTGCAGTAAGCGTTTGATCACCTATTGTTCTCCCTGCAAGTTCACTGCAAAACTCCGTGTAAGTTGCGCCTGTTGCAAAGCTTGCATTTTTGCCGGAGTTTATGCCGGTAACAAGGTTACCGTTGGCATCGGTCCACCCTGCAAAGGTATACCCCTCCCGAGTAGGATTTGCAAGGATAAACCCATAAAGAACGTTGTATGTTAAGGGGTTATTGGGGGAATTTGTGCCACCGTTAAGGTTATAGGTTACAGTGTAGGTATACGGATCATAGTAATACTCGAAATACAGATCATTACTGCCCTGGGTCACCGTTACTCCTAAATCATATCCGCCCCATATACCCGTAACAGCCGAGGTACCAACACGATTTCTAATGTAATATCCATTGGGTATTATTGTAAGCATTTTACTATCATCCAATGATACTGTGTTTCCATTATGAGAAGCATGGAAGGTATCTGCCATCCATTTAAATGTTTTCTCACCGTTATCGCCTTCTCCGTTCACAAAGCCCCCAGCCCAATGAGATATTTTATATGAAGGGGCAACCGTAAATTCGACAACATTGCTCATTTTACAGCCGTAATAATCTGTAGCATCCACATATGCCTGATAGGTTCCTGCCGGAAGCTTTATTTTGCACCCGGAATAAGTGTTCCACTCTATGTGATAAGCTTCTCCGTCCCAATACTGCCCCTTCCAGATTTTCACGTCGTAGTGTAATCCGCTATATGTACTGTTCCAAGTAAATGTTGTTCCTAATATGGAATCGCCAGAAACCACAGACAAGGATGGAGAGAACAAAGGTGTGCATAGCACATTAACAGGAACATATTTTATGTTATCTACACTATCTCTAAGCTTACACCAACCGTTTGTATATACTTCCAATATGGTACACACCTCATTCCCCCAAAGGACACCATATATGTTTCCCCCTACAGCATCATATGCTTGCACATCCGTGCTTGATTTGACTGTAGCGTCAAACGGGAAATGGTAACTGTTATCAATCATATTCAAATTAAGAGTAGAGAGAGAGACATATTTTGTCAGATCAAGGCTATCCTTAAGTTTGCACCAACCACTGGTGTATACCTCAAGCACAACACACTTCTCGTCAGGCCATAAGAAACCGGATGTGTCACCGTTAACAGCATCAAATGCTTGCACATTAGCATCCGATAAAACTGTTGTATTAAACGGGGTAATATATCTGTTGTCTATATTGTTTAGCTTAAAAACAGAAATAGGCACATACTTTATTTTCTGCAAACTATCCTCAAGCTTACACCATCCGTTCGTATATACTTCGAGAATTGTGCAAACTTCGTTAGGCCACAAAACGCCGTTTGTGTTTCCGTTAACTCCATCATAAGCTGTTACGTCTGTATCAGAATTAACGGTAGTAGTAAAAGGCGTGATGTAGCTGATGTCGATTGTGTAGGAGGGGGTACCTCCATTAACCATTTCGTAAGGAGCAGAATATACAATCAAGGAAGAATAGCTGTCCAAGTTATATGTTCCTCCCCATCTAATCCTGCAGTCATTTGATCCGTACACATTACATTCGCCTACTGTTATTATTCTGCCGGATACACTTTCAACAAATACTGTATGTTCGTTTGACCCTCCATAATTCAAGGTCACAACATCTCCAGCTTTAACATTGTATCTATCAGATTTTCCCCAAGTAGAAACTTTTGTTCCATAAACGTCATATGCAAGTTTCCTAGCAAATCCGTAGCACTGTGAACCACCATCAAACCTATTACAATCATAATGTCCCACATATGATTCATATGAAAGACTTACATGATACTTACAACCGTATTGTGTTACACTATCCGAAAAACAAGATGCCCATACACCACTATATGCTTTTACATAATCCGCTGCCTCTTCTTTTTTACTTACATAATGATTCCAATACCAGCCATTCTTATAATATGCTTTCAGCTCAGCAAGACTTTTACCTCCTGCCGCCTCAACCCTCACGTGTATGATCGGCACAATAGCGATAAGCATCACAATCACGAGAACAAGACTTAAAAATTTTTTGAGAAATTTCATACATTCTCCTCCGAAATAAAAAAGTGCGCAGCCGAAGCCACGCACGAAAAACGCAAGCTCCGATTGCTGCGACACAACTTCCAACACACAAACGAGTATGCGAAAAAAGAGCTGCATTTTTACCTTAGTTAAAAAAGATAAAAAGGCACACTTCGTTTGTGCTATTTTGTTGTGTCGCAACTTTATTCTATCACATTACATCTTTAAAGTCAACATACCTCCAAAACATACCTGACGATAAACCTTTGGATTTATGGAAATAACAGACGGATTTTGCTTGGTTAGGATATACAGGTTCATTTTGGGCAAAGCACGCCCCTTAGACGTCACAAAAAACAGTCAAATTCCAATTTATCGGCCCGTTTCAAACTAAAAAATACGTGTGATATAGGGTCTCCTGGTTCTTTCCTTTCAAGGAAAGAACCAGAAAGCACCTTCATCTCCCCTCTAACCGAATTTTGACGTTCTCTTTGATATTAGGAAAGCAAGACCGTACAAAGCCGGATTCAAAACGCCATATTCACCCCGGCGATAATCATCAGAGCACAAAATGTCGCTTTCAGGATGCGTGTATTCAGCTTATCTGTAAGATATGCGCCGAAAATGCCTCCTGCCATACCGGGGATGATAAAGGTGCAAAGCTCTGCTATGCCCATCTCCTGCTCCGGTGAATGATGGGAATAGCTCACCGCCGATACAGTGCACAAAAGAAGCACCGTGGCAACGGTGATGGCAAAATTATTTCTTACCCCTTCATCTCCCTTTTGGGGATTCAGTTTTCCGAGGGCCCACAAAAGGATTATCCCGCCGCCTGCGCCGAGAAAGCCGTTCACAACGCCTGCCGCCGCCCCCGAAAACAGGGTCAATATCGCTTTTTTTCCTTTTTTCTTGCTTTTTGACATTATCTCTGTTCCTTTTTTTGTTGCAGTTTTGCCCACCCTCTTGAAATCCATGGCAGAATCTGCTATTATTATAATGAATATTTATCGATATATCCTATGTTCCCAAGGAAAGTCGGTGTTTATACACTCCGTTCTCGGGAGCCGGGCAAAAACAAAGAAAGACTGGAACTGTAATGCCTCAGAATACGAACAGAAAAAGATCCCAAAGCAGCCAAAGCACAAGAGCTCCCCAAGCCAAAAGAACCGTGGGAAAGGCAAAAAGCACTCCCCAGGCTCAAAAAAGAGGGCCACAGAATAAAAAGAAGAAGCAGGAGATCACGCTCTGGAGCCAGATCTCTCCCTTCGTTCTCATCGTTTGCGGTATTATTATTGCCGTTTGTCTTGTTATCGGCAAGGCCGAGAACGCAAGCCCTGTGACAGGAGCGATCTATTCGTTCCTTGCGGGCCTTTTCAGCATTTCCGCTTTTCTTATCCCCGTTTTCCTTATTTTCTCCGGGGTGAGCGGTCTTATAAACGAAAAGGACAGCGTTTCCTCAAAAAGAACCGCCTTTGCAACCGTTTCGGCTCTCCTTTTCGCCGTGCTCCTTGAGCTCATCTCCCCTTGCGCGCAATGCGATATTGCCAAGCTTTACGCTGCAGGAGGACAACTCTCGGGCGGCGGCGTTCTGGGAGGACTTATCGGGCAGGGCCTTCTCTTCTGCTTCGGCAGCATCATATCCTATATCATCGTTATAGCATTCCTGCTCCTGTGTGTTCTTCTTTCCGTGGGTATAACCCCAAAATATCTCGCTCTCTATATTTCTCAAAAGCTTCGTGAAATGAAGGAAAGCATCATGGAAGACGAGGAGGAGGAATATGAAGAGGCCGGAGCGAGCGAGGAGCCTGTTGAAGACAGCTCCTTCGCAGAGCCGGAGGTCATTCCCCCGGAGGCTCCCATCGTAAAAGCCGAAAAGAAGCCGAAGCAGCGAAAGCCGAAATTTGACACGGACATTCCTCTTGACGATGACTACCCTGAAGAAACCGAAACAAAGGAAGAAAAGGCAAGAAGAGTTGAAGACGAGAAATACAACGAGATCCTTGCCTCATCAAGAAAAAATAAGTCTGCCGAAGAGCTTCGCGCAGAAAAGGAATTTTTCGGAGAAGCTCCCGAGAGTGACAGGATAGCCGAGGAAAGCGTTGAGCCGATCTCCGATGAAGAAGCTCTCCTCGACACCGGTGCCGAGCTTATAGACCGCCTTGCTGATTCATTTCTCGGCGAAAACAATAAAGCTCCCGAAAAAATGTCCGTTGAAAGAGAGATCCTTTCAAATGGGGCGGCAAGCGCAAAGCAGATAGCCATTGACATCCCGAAGCCTGAATATAAATATCCTCCTCTCGACCTTCTCAGCGAAGGAACGGGAGCAAAGAGAACAGAAAATGTCCGCGAGGAGCTTCACTCAAACGCGGCAAAGCTTGTGCAGGTGCTGGCAAGCTTCAATGTAAAGACCAAGATAGTGGGCGTTTCCCGCGGTCCTACAATAACCCGATACGAGCTTCTCCCCGAGCCGGGAACTAGAGTTAAATCCATCGCAAATCTGGTGGACGATATCGCACTTAATCTTGCCACAAGCGGTGTGCGTATCGAAGCGCCCATTCCCGGGAAGGCCGCAGTGGGCATCGAGGTACCCAACAAATCTGCTGAGACCGTTTATCTCAGAACCCTTCTTTCAGACAAGGCATTTACAGAGCATAAGAGCCGCGTCTGCTCAGGACTGGGTAAGGACGTTGCAGGCAGCACGGTAATCATGGATATTATGAAAATGCCCCATCTGCTTATCGCAGGTGCTACCGGCATGGGAAAATCCGTGTGCATCAACTGTCTCTTGGTCTCCCTGCTTTACAAGTCCTCCCCCGAAGAGGTAAAGCTTATTCTTATCGATCCCAAAAAGGTGGAGTTCAGCATATACAACGGCCTTCCCCACCTTCTCGTTCCCGTTGTGAGCGATCCTAAAAAGGCGGCAGGAAGCCTCTCCTGGGCCGTTAACGAAATGGAGAGACGCTTCGGACTTATTGAATCCGTGGGCGTTCGTGATATAGACGGCTTTAACAAGATCACCGAAAACGATCCAGAATACGAGCATCTGCCCCGTATAGTCATCGTTATCGACGAGCTTGCAGACCTTATGTCCACCGCCCCGGACGACGTTGAGACCTCCATCGCACGTCTCGCAGCTAAGGCGAGAGCCGCAGGAATGCACCTTGTTATCGGCACTCAGCGCCCCTCCGTTGACGTTATCACCGGCGTTATCAAGGCAAATATCCCCTCACGTATCGCCTGCACCGTTGCCAGCCAGACGGACTCCCGAACCATTATCGACAGAAGCGGCGCGGAAAACCTGATCGGTCGCGGCGATATGCTTTACAACCCCGTGGGCGCGGCAAAGCCCATGAGAGTTCAGGGCGCTTTCGTATCCGACAGCGAGGTGGACAGTGTTGTTTCCTTCATCAAGGCAAACAACTCTGCAAACGGCGCAGAATATTCTGACGAGGTCATGAAGCAGATCGAGGCTCAGGCGGCTATGTGCGGCACAAAGAAGGGTACCGCTCCCGTTGCCGCGCAGGAAGGGGGAGACAGCGGAGATCCCCTTATCAATCAAGCCTTGGACGTTGCCTTCGAGAGCGGAAAGATCTCCACATCCCTTCTCCAGCGCAGACTCTCAATAGGCTACGGAAGAGCCGCAAAGATCATAGACAAAATGGAAGAGCTGGGATATGTTTCCGCACCTGACGGACAAAAGCCCCGCGAGCTACTTATAACCAAGCAGGACTATATGGAAATGGCCCTGAAGAAAGAAGATACGGAATAACAAATGGGAAGATTTATCGTTATAGAGGGTCTTGACGGAAGCGGAAAGACCACCCAGGGAAAGCTCCTTGCAGAGCGACTTCGTAACGAGGGAAAGACCGTGCGTGAGCTTTCCTTCCCCCGTTACGGCGAAAAAAGCTGTTCTCTTGTGGAAATGTATCTTTCGGGAGAGCTTGGAAAAAACCCGGATGATACCAATGCCTACAGCGCATCCATGCTGTATGCCGCCGATCGGTATATCAGCTATGTTACCGACTGGAAAAAAGATATAGAAAACGAAAGCTGCATCGTTCTCGCCACAAGATACACCACCGCCAATGCCTATCACCAGCTTTCAAAGCTTGATAAAGCAGAGTGGGCCGGCTTTCTCTCCTGGCTCTGGGATTTTGAATTCGGAAAGCTTGGGCTTCCAAAGCCTGACTGCGTCATACTCCTTCGCGCACAGCGAGAGATATCATCTGCAAACGTGAAGTGCAGAAGCGAGGCGACCGGACAGAAAATAGATATCCACGAAATGGATACAGACTACCTTGACCGTTGCAAAGCTGCGGCGGATTATGCCGCCCAAAACGACGGCTGGATAAGCATTGACTGTACCGCAGAGGGAAAAATGCTCCCTGTGGAAAAGATCAATGATAAAATAAGAGCCGCGTTGGACATCTGATAATAATTCATACCGTTTTCGGAGGTAAAATATGGTTTATCTTTTCCTGGCAGAAGGATTTGAAGAGGTTGAAGCTCTCACTCCCACAGACTATCTTCGCCGTGCAGGCATCGAAGTCTGCACCGTCGGAATCGGCGGAGAATATATAACCGGAGCACACGGTATCACCGTCAAGGCAGATATAGCCGAAAGAGAGCTTTGCGCTCGGGATGAGGATATTGAAATGGTCATTCTCCCCGGAGGAATGCCCGGAACTCTTAACCTGAAAAACAGCAGGACTGTCAATTCCTTCATAGACCGCGCCGCAGCAAAGGGCGCATATATCGCCGCCATCTGTGCCGCCCCCTCCATTCTCGGAGAAAAGGGACTGCTCTCCGGAAAAACAGCGATCTGCTATCCCGGCTTTGAGGAAAAGCTTTTCGGTGCCTGCATCAGCGAAAACGATGTTGCCGTCAGCCAAAACATCATAACCGCAAAGGCTGCAGGAAGCGCCGCGCTCTTTTCTGCCGCCCTCATTGATGCACTTTGCAATAAGGGAGCGGGAGATGCAGTGCTGCGCGCTGTTTTCGCAAAATGACAGCCTCAGAAGAAAAAAGACTCCTGCGCACCTTTTTCAAAGAAAGACGCGCGTCCCTTGCCCCGCTTAAATCAATTCTCAGTGAGAAAATATGCAAGAATGCACTCTCACTCCCCTTTTTGCACAAGGCTAAAACTGTTCTTCTTTACAGCGCGGTGGGTTCTGAAGCTGACCTTTCCCTTCTTTTTGATTCTTTGCTCAAAATGGGAAAAAGGGTGGCCTTCCCGAAATGCAAGAAAAACGGGATCATGGATTTTTATACGGTTACATCAGCCCACGATCTCTCCCGTGGTATGATGGGCATTTTAGAGCCCTCCCAAGATTTGTCGCCAGTGACCCCGGCGCTTCTCGGCGAAAACGATATCTGCTTCGTTCCTGCCCTCAGCGTTGATCCTCACGGATTTCGTCTCGGGTACGGCGGCGGATATTATGACCGTTATCTCTCCTCCTTCCCGGGCATAACAGCGACCGTATGCTTTGAAGAGTGCGTCAGCAAAAGCCTCCCCAAAGACAAAACAGACATAAAAACCAATTACATCATCACCGAAAGCAGGGTGGAAAAAACAGTTGAAAATTAAAGGAATACACTCAGCTCCCGCACTTATAATCGTTGTGAGTGCTATGATGCTCGTTGCAGAGCATATTGATATATCAAAGATATCCGCAAATACCAATCCCTATCTCACGTTTATAATCCTCCAGCTTATATGCCTTGGACTTCCTGCGGCATTCTTCTGCCTTATGAAGGGCAAGGACTATAAAAGCGGACTTTTCATATCTGCCCCAAAGGCTTCTCATTTCACCTTTGCGGCATACGCTTTCCTTTTTATCGTTTCGGCAAGCATCGCCCTCAGCCTTGTTATGTACACTCTTTTCCCTGAAAGCTTCGCCGGCTCGAGCATGGATGTGCAGAATTCAAAGATCGCATCCTTCGGAACGAACGACAGCATATACGCGGCGATCGCATTTGCGATTATACCTGCGATCCTTGAGGAATTTCTGTTTCGCGGCATCGTCAGAGCGGAATATTCAAAATACGGTACCGCCGCAAGCGTCATCATGCCGGCACTGCTTTTCGCTCTTCTCCATTTTTCTCCCGTGCGCTTGCCCATATACCTTTTCTCAGGAATCATTCTGGGTATCACCGCAAACGCAACGCAAAGCATTTTCCCCTCAATGCTGATCCATGTTGCAAACAATCTCTTTGTTCTGAATTTTGAGAATTATATATACAAAATCGCGGCAAAGCACAGCGGCGGTATCATTATTCTTACGTTCATAGTCGTTTCGGTCATGCTTATTTCGGCAATACTCTTTTTCAGAAGAGCCGAAAATATATATTACGATTACGGCGTGAAAAACCGCCCCTCACCCCTTGTAAAAAAAGTGAAGAAAACCGATCCCCCTTTGGTCTGCCAGGCTTTCTTCTCTCCCACTCTTCTGGTACTTTTAATCTTTTATTCCATAGTATCCTTCGTACTGTAGGAAAAACCATCGGAAAGGTTGGTAATTCTTATGAATGAAAACGAAAAATCAAGAAACGAAAGCTCTCAGGGCTTTGACAATGAAGCTATACTTCAAAGGAAAAGAGCAGAGGCTGCAGGCGCCAATGCAGCTCCCCGTCCGAGACCCGCGCAAAATCCGCAGATGCCCCAAAGGCCTGCTCCTGCACGCCAGGCACAGCAGCAAAGAACAGTCCCCCCTGCTGGCGCAGGCGGGAGTGCCGTACCTGTACGTCCCGTAAGGACGGCAGGAAACGAAACGGGTGCTCCCGGAGCCGTCCCGCCCTCCTCACCTTCCGCTCCCGGAATACAGCAGGGTGCTCGCAGACCTATGGCAGCACAGGGAAGCATGAACAGACAAAATCCTTCTGCGGTGCGCCCTGCTCCCCCAAGAAGACCTGCCATGCCCAACCAGTCTGCCCCCAGATATCCGCGGCCCGGTGCTGACGTGCGGCAAGAAATGCCAAGGCCTGAGTCTCCCGCTCAAGCCGGGGATCGCCCTGCCGTTGCACAAAGCGGTACAAACGTGCGAACTATTCCCTCTTCCGCGCCTGCCGCTACCTCACCCACACCTGCATATAAATCCCGAAGAGCTCTCCCCGGCGTTGATGCAGGTACAACAGGGAAAAACACCTCACGGGGAAAAAGCTCATCCTTTACCTCCTCCGAGGAACGACAGGATAATGCAAAGGACAAAAACACTTCAAAGGCCCAGAGCGCAAAGGACGGCGCAGATCTCATGATCGGTATCGTCAAGGCTATGGCATATATGGCCATCGTCCTTGTTGTGAGTGTCTTTATTTCCATTTTCGTTATCCGCATAGGAAACGATGTTTTTGCTTTCGTAAAAAGCGATGAGGTTATCGAAATAACCATCGATAAGGACGATGCAAATATAAAGGATATATCCCGTATACTTGCAGATAACGGAATTATCAACTTCCCCGGTATATTCAAAATGTATGCCTCTATGAAGCATGATGATGGAAAGTTCATTCCCGGAACCTATCAGGTCTCCCCCTCCATGAGCTATGACGACCTACGCTATGCCTTTAAGGAGCAGATAGTGACGGGAACCACCTGGATCACCATACCCGAGGGATCATCCGTTGATGAGATCATCGATATAATGGTGGAAAAGGGGATAGGAAAAAGAGAGAAATATATCGAGGTCGTAAATAACCCCGAGCTCTTCAAAAATTATTGGTTCGTTGAAGAGCTTATTAAAAATCCTCCCCGCGAAGGACGCGCCTATCTTTTAGAGGGTTATCTTTTCCCCGATACCTATGAATTCTATAACGCTTCCAGCGAACAAATGGTCATAAACAAGCTCCTGGCAAGATTTGAAGAGGTCTTCGTTGAAGACTATAGGGTCAAGGCCGCAGAAATCGGTTACACCGTTGATGAGATAATCACCATCGCTTCCCTCGTGGAAAAGGAGGCAGGTAAGGTCTCGGACTATATGTATGTCTCCTCCGTTTTCCATAACAGACTTAACAACTCCGTCACCTACCCAAGGCTTGAAAGCGATGCAACCACCGTCTATGCCATCCAGATCGCTACAGGCGTCCGCCCCGATAAGGTCACTCCCGAGGATAACCAGTTCGTGAGCCCCTACAACACATATCTGAATCCCGGCCTGACCCCGGGCGCTATAACAAACCCCGGTGCCAGCGCAATCAGATACGCTCTCTATCCCGCAGAATCCACCTATTATTATTTCGTTACCGATAATTACGGCAAAACGTATTTTGCCAGCGGCATCACCGAGCATACCCAAAACATCGAGAAAGTAAAACAGGTCAACGCACAGGGTTAAAATATGTAGGTTTTCAAAGCAAACCCATGTAAATGCATCCGGCTTTTACATGGGTTTTTCTTTTCATTCTTTCCTTGAAAGGAAAGAACCAAAGGAACTTTAAGAAGACTAAGATAGCGAAAATGCAAAAAGGCCCTCAAAAGGATAGAACGGAAAAAAATGAACAAGCTCATTTTTTTCCGTTCTATCCTTTTGAGGTTATGACACCTTCGGTGCCGCTGTCAGAGCATTATGATGCTCTGACGTGCCTTTTGCCTTGTAATATTCAGCAAAACCTGTCTGTAAAGTTTTTTGCAGAGCTTTTTTTCAAAAAAGCGACCGTTTCTCTCCGTCAAATACAAATTTAATGCTGATGTTTTTGCAGTTCCTTTTTCACCACGGTTTTCTTGACTTTAAGTTTTAATAGGAGTATAATATAATGAATATGTATTTTTTCGGGAGGATATAAGGAATGAAAAAAAGATCATTATGTATATTCCTGGCGGCTTTGCTGCTTATTTCAGGCACATTTCTCACTTCCTGCCAAAGCAACAATACTGAAAAAGAGGACGATATTTATTTCGTCCGCGAAGAAAAAAGCAGCGCGGGAAGATTTTATCTTTCCCTCTCCAAGGAATCCAAGGACGGAGAGATAATCCCGAAAAAAAAGCTGGAAAGCATCTTTAACAAAGCTGTTGATATAATGGACGGCGCTATGGACCTTCTTTCTGAGGACGATCCGGATTCGGACGTAGCCAAAATCAATACCCGAGCCAATACCGTCCTTAATATCCGTACCGCTACCCTTGAAGAGCTGGGATGGGCTTTTGAGCTTTCCGAAAAGACCCTCGGTCTTTATGACCCGACCTGCGGTAATCTTGTTTCCCTTCTTGAAAAATCCCCCGAAGCCACGGACGAAGCAATCACTCTTGCGGCAACACACACAGGAATTGATAAATTTACCCTTTCGGAAAGCTCTGTGACAAAATCCGACCCTGAAGCAACACTTTATCTTGGAAATCTCCGCGAAGGCTATGCCCTTTCCAAGGTAATCGAATATCTTAAGGAAAGTCCCGTCAAATACGGTATCGCCTCTTTGAACGCAACAGCCGGAGTTTTCGGAGAAAAAAGTGACGGCACAGCCTTTGCAATCGATATATTTGATCCCCAAAGCAATGAAGCAACAGGCACCTTCCATATCTACTCCGGATACGTGAGTGTTGCGAGCAGCCGTCTTACAAGTACCCGTAATATGAAAACAGGCAAAGGCGAAGGAAGCCTTGCCCATTGCGCTGTATACAGCGCCGATGCAAAGCTGGCAGTTATCCTTGCTGATCTCGGTTATTTTCACGGCAGCGACAAAATGCTTGAGATTTATGACAAGGGTGAGCTTTCCTTTGAGGCCGTTATGACGGAAAAGAACAAAACGGTCAAAAAGACACCAAAGGCCGATGACCCAAATATATACACAGAAGCAAATGAGAAAGCATCTGAAGAATAATATGGAAAAACGAAAAAAGCTTAATATCCTGAAGATCGCAGCCGTTGCGGCAGCGCTTTTGTTCATGGCGCTCATCTGCCTTGCGATCGTCCTCATAATACAAAAGCACGGACTTGACACAGTGACCGACGGACTTTCGGATTTTGTGAAATCCCTCGGAATATGGGGACTGCTGTTTATGTTCCTTCTCCAGGTGGCTCAGGTCATATTCGCCATCATCCCGGGAGAACCGCTTGAGCTTTGCGCAGGACTGCTTTACGGTACCGTGGGCGGAACTCTTTTCTGCCTTTCGGGAATACTTTGCGGAACCTTTATCATCTTCCTCATCGTGAAGACCCTGGGAAAGCCGTTGGTGGATAAGGTTATCGGAAGTGAAAAATATGATCGGCTGAAGTTTTTGAAGGTTCCCGCAAAAAGAGATATATTCGTGTTCATCCTCATGTTCATCCCCGGAACCCCAAAGGATGTTCTTACATACTTTTCCCCCCTTACGGGTATGGGCATGATAAGATTTCTTATCATATCCACCGTGGCAAGGATCCCCTCAGTCATCTCCTCCACATACGTGGGAGACAGCGTTGCCGAAGGAAAATACCTCCTTTCTCTCGTTGTTTTCGCTATCGTGGGTATTGTCAGTCTGGGAGGAATACTTATTTACAATAAGATCCTTGACGCAAAAAACAAAAATCCCAATGAGGAAATGTGCAAAAATGATAAATAATAATTTCAATATTCCGTCCTCTGAGGATAACCTTTTCACCGGCATCAAGGAATGCGCTGAGGTGAAAAAGCTGCTTTCCGGAATGTTTGCAGAGGACGAGCCCCTTTACTATATAGAGACCTTCGGCTGTCAGCAAA
Source organism: Oscillospiraceae bacterium (assembly GCA_015065395.1). Taxonomy (GTDB): domain Bacteria; phylum Bacillota; class Clostridia; order Oscillospirales; family CAG-272; genus Avispirillum. The sequence continues at coordinate 1,320 of SVQJ01000024.1, read as the reverse complement.
ACGAGGCGGACAGCGAACGCTTAGCCGGTCTTTGCTGTGCCATGGGCTATAAGGAAACAGCAAATATCAAGGATGCGTCTCTCATCCTTGTCAACACCTGTGCTATCCGCGAGCACGCGGAAAAGAAGGCACTCTCCATTATAGGAGAAATGAAGCACATAAAAGAAAAGAACCCCCGCCTGATAATCGGAGTGGGCGGATGTATGCCCTCCCAGCGCCACCGTGCAGAAAAGCTGAAAATGAGCAATCCCTACGTTTCCTTTACCTTCGATACGGGAGCGATACATTTGGTTCCCTCTCTGGTGCTGGGTGCCTTGAAGGGTGGAAAAAGACAGTTTGTTTTCAGCGAGAGCTTCGGTATAACCGAAGGCATACCCACAAAGGTAAAAAACCCTTATAAGGCATGGCTTTCCGTTATGTACGGATGCAATAATTTCTGCTCCTACTGCATCGTTCCCTATGTGAGAGGCAGAGAAAGAAGCCGAAGACCGGAGGATATCCTCAGAGAAGCGCGGATGCTTGTGGAAAACGGAGCGAAGGACATCACGCTCCTCGGGCAGAACGTTAATTCCTACGGAAAAGATTTTGACAATACAAATATTGCCTCCCTTATGAGGGAAATATGTAAAATAAACGGAGATTTCCGTTTGAGATTTATGACCAGCCATCCGAAGGATGCCTCAGACGAGCTTATCGCCGCAATGGCGGAGGAGGAAAAGATAGTTCCTCACTTCCATCTCCCCGTTCAGTCCGGCTCTGACCGCATCCTTGAAAGGATGAACCGCAAATATACCCGCGAAAAATATATTGGAATAATAGAAAAGCTCAAAAAGGCAGTTCCCGACGTGAGCATCACCAGCGATATCATCGTTGCCTTCCCCGGCGAAACGGAAGAGGACTTCTCCGATACCCTATCCCTGCTTCGTGAGGTGGAATACGATATGATATTCTCCTTTATCTATTCCCCAAGAGAAGGAACACCTGCGGCAAAAATGCCCGATCAGATAGACCGTGCCGTTGCCAACGACCGATATGCAAGGCTGCTCTCTCTGCAGGATACCATCACCGATAAGCGCAATGCCCGTTTCGTGGGCAGGACGCTTAAGGTTCTTTGCGAGGAAGAAAGCAAGAACGATCCTCAGATGATGACGGGAAGAGCTGATACTCCCCGTCCCATCCATTTCAAGGGCGATCCTTCACTTAAAGGACAGTTCGTCAACGTAAAAATAACCAAAAGCGATCTCTTCTGCCTTTCAGGGGAGATAGAAAAATAATAAATTCCGAAAGGTCACTAAAACCATGATACTTAATGAAAACACA
>SVQJ01000194.1:247-3474 GCA_015065395.1 Oscillospiraceae bacterium | reverse complement strand
TTAATCGGCAGAGTTTGTTTTTTGTCACGCTTTGCTATGACTTTTCTGCGTTCTGCGCCTTTTTCGACAGTCTGAGATGAAGGCTATTAAAAACAGCCTTCATCTTTTTTAGTTGTCATAATATATATTCTTCGATCCATTTTGCCACACCATCACGGTCATTACTATCTGCAATCCTATTTGCCACATCAAGAACTGCCGGTATAGAATTAGAGACAGCCACACCGATACCGCAATTTTTTATAGGTTCTATATCATCATTGTCGTCGCCAAAATAGACTGCATCGGTGGGCGAAATATTAAAGTGAGAAAGCATCTGTTTAATTCCGTTCCATTTGGAAGCGTCTTTATTCATTATTTGTATAAGCTCATTATCGGCAATAGTGTGATAAGTATCATCAGTCAGAGCAGCTTCAATATTATCATATAATGGCTTCTGCTGACTGCTTACCAATATTTTATATAGAATTATGTCCTCAGGTAATGCTGGAAATTTATCATACACAATAGGTTTCCATATAGGAATGTCTCTGTTTGAGTACAGCCCTTTGCTTGTTTCTATAGAAAGAAATATATCGGGGGGCTGAAGAATAGCCAGAATAGCTGAAAGTATTTTTTCGCCGCTTTTGCATGAGATGCCAATCTCTAATAGTTTTTCAGGGAGCGACACAACAGCTCCGTTAGTAGCAGTGATAGCATCAAAACCGACCAAATCATTGTATTCCCAAATAGCTCTTAAGGGTCTTGCGCTTGCCGCAAAAATAAGGATTCCCATATCGTGACACTTTTTGAAAACCTCTTGCGTATATTGGGATATGCTTTTGTCAGAGCGTAATAGAGTTCTATCTAAATCGGTAATTATAGCTTTCATTTCATCGTTCATCATATACAACACTACACATATCCTTTTTGCGGCAAACAGGGCACCGGAGATGAGCTTCGTTGTATACATAAACAGTGTTAACTTTGTATAACATTTGATACCATTTTACATTAAACCGGGCGCCGCAATTAGGGCAGGCAAAGGTCTTTTCATAGGCATCTCTATGAAACAGCTTAGTATTCATACATATTTTAGCAACACCCAGTGCGAGTCCCAAAACTATTCCGATAATGACGGCTTTCATGTCACTTGCTCCCTTTTGTTTTTTCTCAACCTAACTCCGAAACTCTTTTTTCAAAAGTTCTGTCTCTGTATTTGGCAGGGGTCTCATTTGTATATTTCTTAAACACTCTTGTAAAATGCTGAACGGTCTTAAAGCCGCATTGCATGGCGATATCCTTTATGGGAACGAAGGTGAAGGACAGCTTTTTCTTCGCAACTTTTATTCGGTAGTTCATAAGATACTCCATGGCAGATACTCCGAGCTCTTCCCGAAACAGTCCGGTTAAAGTGGTATGATTGCCCCCTGCCCTCGAAACTATATCTTCCAAAGTTATACTGTTAAAATAATGCCCTTCAATAAAAAGTATCGCATCCTTCAATCTTTGGCTTTTTACATTATAGGCTATTGATATCTCGCCCGTTTGCATGAGATCGTACATACGCTCCAGGGCAATTATTACTTCCATAAAGTAAGAGCGACCGCGGCAAGTCCAGTACCAGTCCCGCTGCTCGTTCAGCTCATAGACCATACCGGTGCAGGCGGTATTTATACTTTCCGTACAGCTTTCGGTGATAGGGACGATTTTATATTCATCCAAAAAAGGCTTCATGAGAAACATATCGTGCACGTTGGCGATGTCCTCATAAGAATTGGAGCGTATGAGATCAAAGGTCATGTTAATATTCAAAAACTGAGGATGAAAATACACAGCCGTATTTTTGCATTTCCTTTTTGACAGGAGCTTTGGATCCGATCTTTCATTAAAACATATAAAGCACGGAGCTGTGGCAGAAACGGTCTCGTCTCCCACCTTAAAAGCGGCATTCCCCTCGGTTAACACTATCAAAAGGAAGCATTCATCCGTAATACTGATGCTGTCAAATTTATCATTAACAACGCATTTTATAGGAACGATCTTACCCTCGGGATAATTTTTGCCTATAGTAGTGTACTTCATTTATGCCACCTCCCATATTCAAATATTAACATATAAGCTTTGTTATTTCAACATTGATCTTTTATACCCTTTGCAATTTGATTTATCTGATATTAAAATGTACGGTGGCTGATTTACATTATGAAAACAGGAATAAAGCCAATAGATGCACACATTTTTGAATTATTGTGCTATAATAGAGAAAAGTACAAAAACGGAGGCTCTTTATGCTGAACATTATTCCCACGCCGAGATCTGTTGAAACAGAGTGCGGCACCTTTGATCTTTTCGGGGTGCGTGTTTTTGCTGATAAAAGCACGGACAAAAGAGTGCTTCGCCTGTTGGCGACCCTTTGCTCAGAGATAGGCGCGGTGAGCGGAGAGTATGTCCCCCTTTCCGTTTCTGTTCCTTTCGGCAAGGCAATTACCGTTAAGGCAGGCAACGAAGGAGAGGGATACCGACTGACCGTCAGCTCTGACGGCATCTGCATTGAGGGCGACGGTGCGCAAGGAGCTTTTTATGCTGTGCAGTCACTTCGTCAGCTCGTTCGTGAAAACGGTGCCTGCATACCGTGCGTGCGCATCTCGGATGCTCCCGATTTTTCCTATCGGGGCTTTTATCATGATGTGACGAGGGGGCGCGTGCCGACGCTCGGGAAGTTTAAGGAGATCGTTGATACTCTGGCATATTACAAGATAAATTCTCTTCAGTTTTATATCGAGGATGCCTTCACCTTCAAGGAGCTGGAGGGGATAGTCACTCCGGAGTGTGCGTTGACTCCCGGAGAAATACTTGAGCTTGACGAATACTGCAAGGATCGCTTTATAGAGCTTATCCCCTCAATGGCGACCTTCGGCCATCTTTTCACTCTTTTGCAAAGCGAGAGGTACAATTATATCTGCGAGCTTTGCGGTCACGAGCTGAAAAGGAATTACTGGCTTGAAAAGCAGTGGCACCATACGGTGAACGTGTATCATCCGGACACTATAAAGGTCATCGGCTCAATGATAGAGCAGTATATACCGCTGTTTTCTTCAAAATACTTCAATATCTGCTGTGATGAGACTATAGATCTGTGCAACGGCAAAAATGAGGGCTGTGATAAGGGTGAAGCTTATTTTTACCATCTTAACAAGCTTATTGAGCTTGTTAAGAGCTATGGAAAGACCGTGATGATGTGGGGA
>SVQJ01000194.1:0-237 GCA_015065395.1 Oscillospiraceae bacterium | reverse complement strand
CATGGCGCGCCCCGACATGGCGAAGGAGAATTTGCCTGAAGATACCATAGTGCTCAACTGGTGCTATCGGCGCACTGTTGCCGAGTGGATCCCCAAAGTGTTCTGGGAGAGGGGATTTTCTCAGATCGCCTGCACGGGAACAAGCTGCTGGGAAGGTTTTCTAGAAGATATTAATACTTCCGTGGGCAATATTGAGAGCTTTGCAGCTCATGCGAAAAAGTACGGCGCTCTCGGAAT
>SVQJ01000193.1 GCA_015065395.1 Oscillospiraceae bacterium | reverse complement strand
ATTTGAGCTGATTACCGCTGTGGGGTTTGAGTATTTTCGCAGAAAGAATTGTAATATCGTTGTTTTGGAAACCGGTCTTGGAGGAAAGCTGGATTCCACAAACATTATAGATCATTCATTACTTTCAATAATCACAGGAATCGCCCTTGATCATACTGAGCTTTTGGGAGATACTACCGAAAAAATTGCCGTTGAAAAAGCCGGAATAATCAAGTATAATTGCCCTGTACTCGTAGGAAACTGCGATGATGACGCGAAATCGGTTATTTCAAACAAAGCAAAGGAAATGAGCGCTCCCTTGCATTTTGTTGATTATTTGCGTATAAATGACCTTCACATGGATCTTTGCGGCAGCAGGTTCGGCTTTTTTGGCATTAAGAATCAGATCGAGTTGACCCTAGCAGGAGCATATCAGCCCAAAAATGCCGCGGTGGCGATCACAGCATGTGAAATTCTCGGTATCAGTGAAAAACATATTATTGCAGGTCTGAAAAAAACAAGGTGGCCCGCTCGATTTGAAGTACTGTCATACTCCCCCGTTGTCATTTTTGACGGTTCCCATAACCCTGAGGGTATCAAAGCAAGTGTGGATACCGTTAAGGAATTGATCACAGGCAGAGTAAATATTCTAACCGGAGTTATGGCGGACAAAAATTATACTGTTATGGCTCAGGCGATCAGTGAGATCGCAGATCACGTTTATTGTACAACGCCTTCAAATCCCAGAGCACTCTGCGCAGCCGACTATGCTGAATGCTGCAAGGGCTACGGATGCAATTCATTTGCCATAGCTTCTGTGGATGAGGCGGTAAGTAAAGCGCTTGAAGACAGCAAAATAAGAAATGTTCCGCTTTTGGTTATCGGCAGTCTGTACCTTTATGCGGAATTTCGTGCGGCATTTGATAAGCTCATATAAAAAATCTCCCGACAGATTTGATCTGCCGGGAGTTATTTTATATGCCGCTCACCATGTTTTATTAGAATCTACTTGAAATAAATGCTTCAATAGTTTACAATGTAGATAGTATTATTGTAGTTCAGAAAGGACTGAAATTATGAAGCTAATGTTCCCTGAGTGCGAGCACGGCCGTGTAAGTCAACCTAGTACCAACTGGTTCAATTATCACGGATGGCCCACAGTATGCAAGGATGACAGAGGTGTTCTATATGCTACTGCATCATCTTACCGTATGTCTCATGTATGTCCTGCCGGTAAGAACTGTATGTACGTAAGCTATAACGAGGGTAAGACCTGGTCACCGCCTATAATCGTTAATGACTCTTTCCTTGATGACAGAGATATGGGTATTGTTCATCTTGGTAACGGTAAAATGCTCATTACCTGGTTTTCAAGCAGCTCCGAGGACTTCTATGACCACATTCAGGAGTATGATTGGTTCGGAGATGCACACAAAAAACTCGTAAAAGGATTTGGAGATGCCTTGCGAACTCTTTCGCAGGAAGATATCAAAATGCAGCTCGGTTCGTTTGTTAAGCTGTCCGATGATTACGGTGTCACCTGGTCTGAGCCTATACGCGTTCCCGTGACATCGCCTCACGGCCCCTGCGTTTGCAAGGACGGTACTATCGTATACCTTGGAAACCGTATGGATATACATAGAGATGAAAACGGCGAGCGCCCCGCCGTGACCGCTTGCGTCAGCAAAGACGGCGGTAAAACCTGGGAAATTGCAGGCAGTGTTCCCAACGGCGATATTATCACAAGTATTAATACCTATGAGCCACATGTTGTTGAATTGCCAAACGGCAGGCTTTTAGGAGCAATTCGTGTTCACTGCGAAGAGCTTGATCCCTACTTTACTGTTTTCCCAACTTACTCGGATGATAAAGGCCAAACATGGTCGAAACCCGTTTGTATTGGTGTTGACGGCAGCCCGCCTCATCTTATGGTACATTCAAGCGGAGCAGTTATATGCTCCTACTCCAGAAGAACCAACGGCATCAGAAGCGAAAGAGCCTGCGTAAGCTATGATAACGGTGAGACCTGGAGCGAGGACTACACCATAAATGATCAACTGCACTATGTTTGCGATATGGGATATCCTGCTTCTGTTGAGCTTTCAGACGGATCTATCCTCACCGTTTATTACCAGAGATTTCCCGGCGAAAATCCCACCAGTGTGCTTTATTCAAAATGGCATATCGGTGATAATTCCGGCGGAGAAGAAGCTCTGGAGGCTTTTTTGAAGCTCGACCGTGAAATGGCTGAACGCAGAGAAAATGAAGGTAATTAATGAAAAGCCTCTCCATACTGATCTCATTATTAGTTTTATGTTCACTATGCTCGTGCCGGAGGATTGAGACTAATGATAAAAGCACCCCTTCGCTTCAAAGCGAAGGGGTACTTACTGCATTCGGCGATACAACCGATACCGATAAAACACCGGAAACTGAAAGACCCTTAGATGCAGAAACAACCGGTGTAACTGATCTGCCGTGCGTCATCGGATTTTACGACGATCTTTTAGATAACGGAACATATACTCGGCTTGAAGAATGGAAAGCTTTGTGGATAAAAGGCAAGGATATAGCCGTTTTTGACATTATTCCTTCATCAGAAAAAACGCTGATTTCCCGTTCATATAAAAAGCTTTGGATATCAGAATCAGAAAAGATCACAGAGGAATCACTTGTACAGCCCTATTTTGAATTGGAATACACCCTTAATGACGGCTCAATCAAAACCTTTTCCATAAGCACCTATATTGATGCAGAATTTGTTAACGATCAGGGATATCTTGAAGTATATCTTTATGATGATATTCATCAAACTGACGGCGAATGGTATTATCATCTGACAGAGGAAACCTCAAATTTCGATACTGTTATCTCGTCCTTCAAGCTGACAGCAGGAAAAAATATCGATATGGTCAAGAATATAACAATCACCGCATATATTGAAAACAGCGCCCCCTGCACTATCACAGTTTTCCGTGATCAATAAAAAAAATTCACTTTTATTTTTTTGAAAAACAGCATATTATTATAATCTTTTTTTACAAATTACTTGAAATTCACACCTTCATCGTTTATAATTCACTAGTAAAACGCACGACATGTGTGATATTCAGAAAGGACAACATTATGAAACTGATGTTCCCCGAAGCGGAGCACGGCCGTGTTAATAACCTCAAAGGTACTTGGTTTATTTATAACGGTTGGCCCAGTGTAACAAAGGATGACCGCGGCGTACTTTACGTTGTTGCTTCCTCCATGCGTCTTTCCCACGTTGACCCCTGCGGAAAGAACTGTATGTACGTAAGCTATGACCAGGGAAAGACCTGGTCCCCTCCCATCATTGTAAATGATTCTTATTTTGATGACAGAGACTCAGGTATCATTTCCTGCGGAAACGGAAAGATGGTCTTCAGCTGGTTCACTGAAGCACTTGACAATTATTTTGAGCAGATACAGGAATATGATTGGTTCGGCGATGGCCCCAAGGCTATTTCTAAGG
>SVQJ01000023.1 GCA_015065395.1 Oscillospiraceae bacterium | reverse complement strand
ATGGGGAATGACCTCATCAACGCTCTCTCCTGCGATCTGCGAGCTGAGAATAATTGCCGCAGCCATTGATGAGGTCATTCCCCATTTATTAAAGCCGCTTGCTGTATAGAGTCCCTTTGTCAGTTTTGAATAATGACCGATATAAGGTATTCTGTCAAGGCTCATACAGTCCTGTGCCGCCCACATATATCTTTCTTTTGCAGAGGGATATGCTTCCCTTGCAAAATCTCGAAGCTTTTCAAGCGCACAGTTGCAGGTGCCGGTTTTATGAGCGCCGCCGCTCAGTAACAACAAATCATCATAGCTTCTGAATGAGAAGCCCTTACTGTCGCTATCCATGTACATTGCATCCACCGGATCACCCGTTCTCATAGCAATCACATAAGACCTATCCTGGTACAGCTTCAAAAAATAGGAGCCGTGCTTGTTTATGAATGGGAAATGGGTGGTTACAACGATATTATCAGCCTTTACTTCACCGCCGTAATACTTTGCCACCCTTCCGCTGACCTTTGTGATAAAAGTATTCTCATAAATATTCAGATCCTTCGATATTTCCGAAATGAACCTCAACGGGTGAAACTGTGCCTGATGGGGCACATACACTCCGCCAACTGTTTCTATCGGGATCGGCACTTCATCTTTAAGATATGCTTTCCCACCAATTTTTTCTATAGCTCTTTGCTCCTTTTCAAGAGCGCTTTTATTATTTGTACTGTAAATACAGTTTTCCTTTTCTTCAAACCCGCAGTCTATATCTTTGCACAGCTCAAAATATTTTGAAAGAGCGTTTTTATTCGCATTATAATACATCTGCGCTCTTTCAATACCGAGCTCCTCAATAAGTTTTGAATAGATCAGGCCGTGCTGAAGTGTGATTTTTGCGGTAGTATTACCGGAGGTTTGTCTGCAGATCCTATCCTTTTCACAAAGGATGTATGAAATACCCCTTTTTTTGAGAAAATATGCTGTTAAGATTCCGCAGATGCCCCCTCCGAGTATAAGCACATCTGTTTTATGATCCCCGTGTAGTGCCGCAAAGCGCGGCATTTCAATTTCATGCCATAACGATTTCATATAATACCTCCATACTCATATTTTGGTTCACCGCAGTGCTTTTATTCAGCAAAAAAGGCGCGCATCAAAGCACGCCTTTAGTAAACTGTTATTATGCTGTTCCAAAAAATCAATTAGGCAATAACGCCTCCAAGAATCGGGCAACGCCGTCATTTTCGTTGGTATCACAGACACGGTCAGCAGCAGCCCTTACTTCTTCTCCGGAGTTCCCCATTGCAACAGAAATACCGCTTACACGGAACATATCCACATCCGGGGTATCGTCTCCGAAAGAGATTATGTTTTCCTTTAAGATCGAAAAATGCTCTGCCACAGCCGTCAAAGCATCTCCCTTATTCGCACCCGCCGCCGAAAGCTTATGTCCGTTTTCACCGATACAAAAGGGGATAAATCTAACATCCGGATCATTTGAAAAGCAGTCTGAAAGGTCATCGGGGCGATCGGAAAAGACAGAAATTTTACCAACTCGCTGATTCGGAACATCCGAAAAATCCGTAAATCTGTAATGACCGTATTCAAGCTCGCCCTCCTTGATCTCCGGATTATTGGTAAAATCCTCCCTCTCGCCCACAACGGTTATATGGTGAGTGAACGGATCAGAAATGCATTTCATAATACATTTTTTTGCTGTATCGCAGGAAAGATACGAAGAATACACCAGTTTTCCTCCCACAAATGCTTCTACACCGCCTGAAGATATGACAGCATCGGGACACACGCTGTCACACACCTCTTTTGCCGAAAAAAATGAACGAGAGGTTGAAACCACAATCTTCGCTCCACTTTTCTTCCATGCACCAAGCACATTGAGGGTATACTGCGAAACTGTTTCATCATCCCGAAGGAGAGTTTTATCAAGATCAAGCGAAATAAGCCTGATATCCATTATCTCATGTTAGAAGGAAGGGGGCGATGCTTTGCGGTATACTCACTCACATCTATTCTTATAACGCTGACTACTTCTGCCATTCTGTCCTCAAATGTGAAGTCCTTTCCCGTCTGAGTTTTCATCAGAACGGAGAGTCCATGCCGTTTTTCAGCCATATCCTCAACTATCAGAGCACGTCCTCTTCCCATCACGGAAGAATACGTAATACCGTAGCGGCAGGCAACGTCGCCCTCGAAGGGGGTTATATCACAGCAAAGCTCGAAGAAAACATTGGGATTCTCCCTCATCATATCGAGCTTTTTGCCGCGGCGTGCGCCGTGGAGATATATAGTGAGCTTATCGCCGTCCATAGTATAGCCGTAGTTCATGGGAACCACATAGGGTTCATTTTCGATGCAAAGCCCGAGATGAAGGACTTTTGCTGAGTCAAGAATTTTTATGATCTCATTAATATCCGTGACCTCGCGCTCACGTCTTGTCATTCCGCCTGACATATTTAAACTCCTTTAGTTAAAGTTTTTTTCATTTTATATTGGTATTCACAGCGATCCTCGTCAGATGATCTGTTTTTTCTGCCATACCATTCGCCGCTTCGTTTCATTCCAAGCTTTTCCATTACTCTGTATGAAGCATGATTTTCGCTGTCACAATGGGCAACAAAAGCGTTTATATCGTGCTCTTTTGAAAGATAATCTATAAGCGCCCGTGCGGCCTCCGTTGCAAAGCCCATACCCCAATATTTCTTGTTAATTATCCACCCAAGCTCAGCTTCCGCCCCATCATGGTACAGGGTAGCGGAAACTGCACCTATATGCTTTTCGTCATAAATCACGGCAAATTCAAAGAATTCGGGCTCAGGCTTTTCACATTCTCTCTCACAAGACAGAAGAAAATCCCTTGTTTCGTCAAGATCCGCATTGGGAAGATAGCACATATACCGGCAATTTTCGATATCTGACGCATATTCATGTACCGTGTCAAGATACTCGATACCAAGCGGCTTTAATACCAGTCTTTCGGTTTTGATCTCTATTTTCATTTGTATGCAATGAATTTCGGAAGCTCATCGGGAGAGCCAACCTGGATTATAAGGAGGTCGTCCTTGTAAAAAACGTACATCTCCTCATCTCTGCCGTCAAGCTTATAAAAAACCCCCGTTTCGTAGTCGTTTCCGAGATATCTCGTATTTCCTACAACGGCTTCCCTTCCTTCGATAAGAGCAGCAAGGTCGAAGTTCTCGGGAGCTTCGGTTATCTCTGCGTTTTCAATAAAGTTCTCGATATAAGACTCCTCAAGAACAAACTGTGTTTCTCTGAAATCTCCCTCTATGTATTCCATGTGTATCGTATAGAAAAAAAGGAAGTTCTTAACGTCAAAGGACTTTATCGAAACGTCGTGCTTTTCGTTGTAGCAATAAAGCTCGTTATAAGAATGATTCTTATCATATTCGGAGAAATCATCGGAATAGCTGCAACGGATAAGCTTTTTTCCCGTGTCTATCTCTATGTGAGGATAAACAATAAAAAACATACCAACGAGAGCCATTACCGATGCGATAATAATTATTATTGTTTTTCTCATATTATATTTCCTTCTTTCAGATCAGTGACTATTCTATAAATTTGCAAGAGCATGAACCAAAAACAGGCCTCCGAAACACACTTCAAAGATCAGCATTAAAACGTTTATTACGGTTACTGTTTTTCTCCTGAACAGAACACAAAGCAGAGAAAACAGCCCTATTCCCAATACTGCGCCGCTGGTGTTGTTTATCAGATCCGTAATATCGCTTATGCCTAATGCAAATATATACTGAATTACTTCAAAAATCAAGCTAAGACCGAATGGCAAGAGAACTTTTTTCCAAAAAGACCATTTGTCGCAAATGATGGATATGTACAAGCCAAAAGGGATAAATACAAAAACGTTGTAGATCATTTCTCTAACAACGATTCTTATGCTGCTTTCCTCAGATGTACTGAAAGGGATGAGGTTTATTCCTCTGTTTTGTATTATTGAGTCAAAGCTTATTGAAAACTTAAACAATACAAGCCAAACCAGAAAGAACAGATATATACCGAAAACTATGTACTCAAGCTTTACGTTATTCCTTTTTGTCTTTATCATTTCCTGATATAGCCTCTTTCTCTTTTTCAGTTTTTCACGCATTCATATCAGATATTTTTGTATATCTGTTAACGTTACCTCTTCTTCAACGGTCATATCGGTATTATCCAAAAGATGACCTTGATTTTCAGGCATATTGTCAAGCTTGTTTTTCAAGAACAAAGCTCTGTCAATGAGCCGTGTGTCGCCCCGCTCTGTGATACGCTGTCTTATCGCTTCTTCGGATGCGGTAAGAACTATGTAATAAAAACCTGCACCGTATTTTTCGGCGATCCCTTTAACAAGGGGCAGCTCTTCTTCTATTACGTAGTCAATAACAACGTCAAGCCCTCTTTTGAGAGCGCTTTCAAGGGTGTTCAGTATACATTCCCAATTGAATTCCAGGATCTCACTCCAAGGGAGCTTTCCTTCGGAATATTTGTCCCCATTATCCGAATCTACAAATCCGCCTCGAATGTCGTCTCCGTGAATAATATAGACTTGATTTCTGCCGAGGTCGTTTACAAGATGATGAGCAAAGGCATTTGATAAAGTTGTCTTTCCGCACCCGCACGGGCCAGAGAAAAAGTATATGTTTGGCATTTCTTTATAATTTAATTCTCAAAGAATATCTGATCCTCAGGTGTTCCGTCGTCAAATTTCGTACCTGAGACGGATTCGCAAAGACGGTAGTTTCCCTTAGTATATTCTGATATAGCGTTGATCCAAAAGCTTTTAGCACCAATATTACGTGGATGCATTTTCAGATGCCATTTACCGTGTATCCTGTCAAGTATCTGAAAAAGAGCGGCTTTTCCCACACCCATTCTTCTGTATTTCGGCATAATACAAAACTCAGCGATACCGTGATCTACCGGCTCGTCCGTATCGGCATAAGCGTTTATCATAGCAAAGCCTGCCAGCTTCCCGTCTGCCTTTATAAAATAAGCGTATCTTTCTTTTTCAGTCCAATAATGGTCAAGGTATTTATAGCCGTAAAGGCCTAAATCATTAACGTCCCGCTTGTCCCACTCTGAAAACTCAAAATTATATTTTTCAAGTAAGTTTTTTAGTATTTCCTTTTCGTCAACCGTTACAGGGATCGTTTCAATTTGCATTTGTATCACCTTTAAAGTTCCTTTTCAAACTCGTATCTGTAAACATAATATCCATTTTTTTCATGTAATGCTATAGATGCTAAGTTTGCACACCCGGTTCCGGATCTTATGACCCTTGCACCATTATTTTTTGCCTTTTCTTCTGCATAATTTAACAGATATGATGCTATTCCCACACCTCTAAACTTATCTTCGATATATATATCCTGAACGTCTGCAAAGGTAAAACCGCTTTCGGTATCTTCGAAAAAAGGCACCCATAAATAGCCTAAAGTTTTACCGTTTTCATCTTCTATTATCTCAGCTATTGTTCTGTTATCTTTCGCTGTTTCCTGCAAATAATTATAAAATTCAGAAATTTGTCCTTTCAGCATAAACCATTCGGCTCGATAATCATTGTACGTCATTTTTCGCTTCCAAGGAGTATCACATTCATAATTTATCTTGCAATGAGATTCCAATACATAATCCCTATCTTTAACAGGATCAATTCTTCTGTGTAGTATTTTCATATACTTTTCCTTAGCAGTAAATATAGGTTATATTACTTTATTTTACGGACTATAGTATTTGTCTCTGGTTATTACATATTTGTCAGCGTTATGGAAAGCTCCGTTTTTTTCATATTTATCCTTGATCGTATCGGTATAAGTCATACCACACTTTTCCAGAACCTTTGACGATGCAATGTTTTCACTGAAAATATCTGCTTCTATTATATCAACCGCCATACTATCAAACGCAAATCCTATAACCGCCGACAAAGCTTCTGTGCCGTATCCGTTACCCCAGTGCTCGCAACTCAGCATATATGCAAAACTGCAGCTGTTTCTTTTTTCATCAAAGGACAAAAGCTGAATAATACCTATCAAAGTATCATTTTCTTTTAACGCTATACCCCATCTGTAGTATTTTCCTTTTTCATACGCTTCGATGGATCTCTTAATACTGTTTTCGCTGTCATAAACTGAAGAGTGCGTGATCCAGTTCATGTATTTTGATACTCTAATGTCTTTAGCGAATTCATAAAACCTTTCAGCATCGCTGAGCTTGAGTTTTCGCAGAGTTAACCGCGGAGTATTTATTTCCGTAATATCACAATAATTCATTTCTTTTTTATCACAAAACTTTTTTATAAATATACTGATCCTCACCGAATCGCATCACGTTGTCAGCCAAGCTGAATCCAAGCTTTTCAAGAAGCTTGCACGAAGCTTGATTTTTGCTTTGCGTTTCTGCAATGAGCGTAGTGAGGTCAGTATTGGTTTTCAAAAAATCAAATGTTTTGCTTATTGATTCAAATGCTAACCCTCTGCCCCAAAATTCGGGCAAAAATTGATAGGAGAGTTCTTTATGCTCACTGTCGTGATGATCTGTTACAGAGATTATACCAACAAAATCACCGTTTTCCAATAAACTAACAGTTAAATATATCCCATTATTGTTATTGATCCACGAATTCAGTTTTTCAATGGCAGTACGCTCATCAATAGTTCCGCCAAGGTAACGCCTGACACTCTCATCCGTAAACAATCTGCTTGCTTTTCCTACGTCGGTTTGCTGTAATGTTGATATAAAGCACCGATTTGTTTTTATTATCATACTTATTTTGATTTCGCTGTGGTAATGGAAGCGATGAGCAATTTTCGAATCTTACTGCACTTTGCGAACAAATCTTTGTACTCATCTTCCGTTATCATATACGTATCTTTAAACAAACCAAACCAATAATCAGTTTCGTAACATTCCTTCAACGCAATCTGAAACTTATCTATAAAATCAGCCTTGCTTGACGCATAATTTGCTTCGTGAATGTTTGCACCTATACTTGTTCCGCTACGCAACACTTGATTTATGAGAACATTACTTTTCCTGTTTTCTTTTATAACCGTACAAATATTAACAATATCAACAGCAAATTGCTTTGACAGATCAACTAACAAATTTTCTTTCATCAAAAGCTCCTGAAATGATTTGACACTTCGTGTCATGAATTGATGCTAACGCATCATGATTTCTCGTCGGCAAATGCCTCCTCCATGATTTGAATTGCGCTGTCGCCCTTATGCACCGCAGGGCAATTCATGGCGAAGCCAATTCATGAGCGCACCGCTCAATTCATGCGACGGCGCAATTCATTATCGATTGTCCGTTTCAGTGAAACGGCACATTCGATATGCTTCGTATGGGGAAACATATCCACGGGCTGTATTTTCTCGATCTTATACTTATTCTTCCTCAAAAAATCAAGATCGCGGGCAAGTGTTTCGGGATTGCAGGAAACGTATACCACTCTCTCAGGTGAGAGCTTTACAAGGGAATTGAGGAACTCCTTGGAGCAACCCGAGCGGGGTGGATCGGTGAAAACCACGTTCACCTTCTCTCCCTTTTCGGCAAGGCGGGTCATAAACTTGCCTGCATCGTCCTTCTCAACCCTATAGTTTTGCACGCCGTTCAATGCGCAGTTTTCGCGGGCGTTTTTCACAGCATCGGCAACTGTCTCAACACCGTAGACGGTTCCTGCTTCCCCGGCGGCAATAATTCCGATGGTTCCGATGCCGCAATAAGCATCTATGACCGTATCTGTCTTACCAAGAGATGCAAATTCGATGGCCTTTTTATAAAGCACCTCTGTCTGGATATGGTTTATCTGATAAAAGGATCTGGGAGATATTTTGAATTTACGATCGCAAAGAGTATCCTCTATATATCCCTTACCGTAAAGGATATTTTCCTTTTCGCCCATCCAAAGGGGGATATTGGTTGCGTTTTCTATTTGCACCACTGTTTTAATATCGGGAAATCTGCGAACAAGTGCAGAGGCAAACTCTCGCAGCTTTCCGGGCTTTCCGGGTGCGGTCACAAGCACGACCATATATTCGCCGCTTACGGTACCGTTTCGCACCATAATATGCCTAAGGCTTCCCTTTTTGGTTTTTCCATCATAGACGAAGATACCGAAATCCTTGAGCATTCCTCTTGCGGCACGGACTATCCAAAGAGCTTTTTCATTTTCGATAAGGCAGGAATCAGTTTTCACAACGCGCTCTGCCTCAGTCTGCCACACTCCTGAAATCGGATGCTTATGGCTATCCATATCAAAGGCTACCTGCATTTTGTTACGGTAATGAAGGGGAGATTGCATACCGATTATCTCACCCACATGACCAAATCTGCCGAGGAGCGAGATCAACTTCTTCATTTTATAGCTGAGCTGATCTTCATAAGAGAGATTTGTCATTTGACAGCCTGAGCATTTCTTATATACGTCGCAATTATGTGCACGGTTCATCGCAAAACCTCATTGTTTCATAAAAAATGGCGGCACTATGGCAGTGCCGCCTTAAAAATTATTTTTTCAGGGCAATAGCGGCCTTTGCTTTTGCAACAATGGCAGCAGAATCAAGACCAAACTTGGAGAGAAGCTCCTTTGCGGGGCCGCTTCTGCCGAAGCAATCCTCTGTTCCCACCTTAACAACGGGAACAGGATATGTCTCACAGAGAGCCTCTGCAACAGCACCGCCGAGACCGCCGATAACAGAATGCTCCTCAACGGTTACGATACAGCCGCACTTCTTAGCCTCAGCGATAACAAGCTCTGTATCGAGGGGCTTGATGGTTGCCATATTGATAACGGAAGCAGAGATTCCCTCTGCCTTGAGAGCTTCAGCCGCGAGAAGCGCCTGCTCCACCTCAACGCCGTTTGCTATGATGGAAACGTCTGTACCGTCTACAAGCTTTACGCCCTTGCCGATCTCAAACTTATAGTCCTCATCAAAAAGAACGGGAACTGCCATTCTTCCGAAACGAAGGTATACGGGGCCGGGTGTCTCGTAAGCAGCCTTTACTGCAAGGCGAGCCTCCTGTGCGTCTGCAGGACAGATAACAGTCATACCGGGAACTGTTCTCATAAGAGCAAAGTCCTCAAGGCACTGGTGGGTAGCTCCGTCCTCGCCAACGGTGATACCGCCGTGGGTAGCTCCGATCTTAACGTTTGCATGGGGATATCCGATGGAGTTTCTTACCTGCTCGTATGAGCGGCCTGCGGCAAACATTGCAAATGTGGATGCAAAGGGCACCTTACCGCTGAGAGCAAGGCCTACTGCTGCACCGATCATATTATTTTCAGCGATACCGCAGTCAAAAAATCTGTCTGCGTGGGCTTTCTTGAACATACCTGTCTTTGTTGCCGCCGCAAGGTCAGCATCAAGAACTACGAGATTCTCATTTTCATTACCGATCTCAACAAGGGCTGCACCGTAGGCGTCTCTTGTTGCGATCTTTTCACCGATCTTATATGCCATTCTTATTTACCCCCTTCAAGCCTTGAGATCATTGATAGCAACAGCGTACTGCTCTGCATTGGGAGCAGATCCGTGCCAGCTTGCCTGATTTTCCATGAATGAAACACCCTTGCCCTTGGTGGACTTAGCAATAATCACTGTGGGCTTACCCTTGCAGGCTTTTGCGGCACTAAACGCATCTTCGATGGAATTGAAGTCATGTGCATCGCAAAAAACAACGTTCCAGCCGAAAGCCGCGAACTTTGTATCAAAGGGAGCAGGTCCGATAACGTCATCAATAGCACCGTCGATCTGGAGACCGTTCCAGTCAATAATATAGCAAAGATTATCAAGATTATAGTGAGCGGCAAACATTGCACTCTCCCAAACCTGGCCTTCCTCTGCCTCACCGTCACCAACGAGAGCCCATACACGTCGAGAGGAATTATCAAGCTTTGCCGCGAGTGCCATACCGCAGGCAACAGATACGCCCTGACCGAGAGAGCCGGTGGACATATCAACGCCGGGAACCTTATTTTTATCGGGGTGACCCTGAAGATTGGAAGTGGTCTTTCTGAAGGTTTTGAGATGCTCAACTTCAAAATATCCGCGATGAGCAAGCACTGAATAAAGCGCGGGTGAGCAATGACCCTTGGACAGAACGAATCTGTCGCGGTCTGCCATTTCGGGATCTGCGGGATCTACGTTAAGCTCTTCAAAATAAAGATAAGTCATCAGATCAGCACTTGAGAGAGAGCCACCGGGATGTCCGGAGGCTGCTGAATGAACTGCATCGATAATGCCGATACGGACATTACGGGCAATTTCCTTGAGTTCTGCAACTCTTTTCTGTTCCATAGTTTTATTCCTTTCAAGGAGCACCTCTGGGGCGCATTATTTACTATTATATATGATAATACAAAAAAGACAAAATGTCAAATGGTAAATAGAAAAAGTATGAAACTAAAACCAATAAACCCGCAAATTCAACTAACGATTGAGCCACTTTCGTTGACAAACATTCGTTTGGGTGGTATAATTGATAGGTAATATCAATCAAAGAAGAACATACTACCGAAAACGACAGACATAAACGAAGGCTTAAAAGAGTCCTTTGCTTGGTACGCAAACAACAAAGAATCGGTAAAAAAGAAGGAATATCTGAATTTTATCGATAGGGTTATAACGGATAAAACAGAATAAAGCCACGGATAACCGTAGGGGAGGGGTCTTCCCTCCCGCCCATCTGCACACGAACCGTAACGTAATTTGATGCAAAAATGAACATAACCGGCAATCCGAATTGTAGGGGCGACCATTGGTCGTCCGCCTGCATACGAAATTTACACGGCGAATATAGTTTGGGTTCACGGACGACCGATGGTCGCCCCTACATTAGGAATGAAATTTTTTCGGAGATCTACAAATGAACATAATCAGAAAACACGATATATTTTTAAAAGCAGGAAATGACATCGAGCTTATCCCGCTGCTTGACGGGCATCTTCCGTTACTCTACAAATGGAACAATGATCCCGAGATTGTATATTGGTCGGATTCGGGAAACTTCGAGGTTTGCACCGAGGAAGACGTACGCGGTATATACGGTATGGTATCTCAAAATGCATATTGCTTTTTGATGCTTTACAAAGACGAGCCCATCGGCGACTGTTGGCTTCAAAAGATGAATCTCCCCGATATTATCGAGAGGCATCCGGGGAAAAAAGTATACCGAATAGATATGACCGTCGGAGAAAAAGAATATTGGGGCAAGGGCCTCGGAAGCTTGGCGCTGTCTGCCCTTATGGAATTTGCCTTCGAAGCTGAAAAGGTCGATATTTTATATTTGATCTCCTGCGATTATAATGAGAGAAGCAGAAGATGCGCGATCAAAAACGGCTTTTGCGAATGCGGAAAAACACACGTATACGATAGTGACAGAGCAAAATTTGAGTATCTTTATTCCATGGATAGGGATACGTATTTGAAAAACAAGAGGACAAAATGAACAATATTGAAGTAAAATTCTATAACACGAGCGAAATACCCGATGAAAAACTGAAATATGTCGTTATTGCGGCGAGATACGGAAGCGGATGGATATTTTGCCGACATCACGACCGCAATACCTGGGAGGTACCCGGGGGACACAGAGAAGAAGGCGAGACCGTTGAAGAAGCGGCAAGGCGCGAGCTTTGGGAGGAAACGGGTGCTTTGGATTTTGAACTGAAGCCCGTTTCTGCCTACGGAGTAGACGAATACGGTATGCTGTATTTCGCCGAGGTCAAGACACTCGAGGATATTCCGGACAAAAGCGAGATCGCAGAAATATGTTATTTGGAGAGTCTTCCCGACGCTCTTACATATCCTCACATACAGCCTTACCTTCTGCGCGAAGTCAACGGCTGGCTTTGCACGCAGACGAGCGTTGGTGAGCTTTGGGACATTTACGATATGGACCGAAACAAAACGGGCAGAGTTCATCGAAGGGGTGAGATTCTCTCGCGCGGGGACTATCATCTCGTTGTTCACGTATGGATAAAAAACAGCCGCGGTGAGTTTCTTATTACCAAGCGCGCGCCCAACAAGGGCTGGCCCAATATGTGGGAAACGACGGGAGGAAGCGCTCTCGTGGGGGACGACAGTCTTGCGGCGGCGCTTCGTGAGGTTCGCGAGGAAACGGGGCTTTCCCTTTCGCCTGAAAATGGAAGGATCATTCACTCATACATGAGAAATGACTCCTTTGTGGACGTTTGGCTTTTTACGGAGGATCACTCTCTTTCAGAGGTGGTTCTCTGCGAGGGCGAGACCGTGGATAAGATGTTTGCCGACAGCGAGAAAATACGTAAAATGACAGAAGAAGGAACGTTTATAAACTTTTCTTATGCAGATATGATACTTTATAGCTAAAATGGAAGCACGAAGATTTATTGAATTTTTGGGAATCATAGAAAAGCTAAAATGCAACACCCGCCATTCGTGGACATCCACGGGACGGCAGGAATCAGTTGCAGAGCATTCCCACCGATGCGCCGTTATGGCAATGCTGTGCGCCGACGAATTCCCGGAGCTTGATATAAATAAAGTCATAAAAATGTGCCTTATCCACGATTTCGGCGAGGCTGTTACGGGGGATATTCCCTCTTTTCTGAAAACGGACGACCAGGAAAGAACGGAAGCGGATGCCATAGATAATCTTTGCGCCCGCATACCCGAAGCGGGTCTTGCCCCTCTCTTTTCGGAAATGCGGGAAATGAAAACTCCCGAAGCAAAGCTTTATAAGGCGCTGGATAATCTTGAGGCTGTCATCTCACACAATGAAGCTCCGCTTTCAACATGGACTGAGCTTGAATACAGTCTGAACCTTACCTACGGCGAGGAAAACTGCGAGCAGTTTGAGTGGACTAAGGCATTGAGAGCAGAGCTTAAGCGAGATAGCGTTAGGAAGATTGCAAGCCAAGCCTTCCCCGATGGAAGGACCCGCATAGCGGGGGGGATCCGTCTTGATTCGGGGGAAGGCTTGGCAAAAATCTCACATTAGCCTACAGATGTAAAGTATAACTAAATCAAAAACATACTATTTGATATTAAAGGAGTACGTTTATGAAATTCGGTATGCCGACATTGATTGAGCTTGATTCAATAGAAGAATGCGCTTGGATTTGTCACGAATTAAATCTTGATTTCATAGAAATCAGCATGAGCCTGCCCCAATACACAGCCAAGGCCATTGATGCTGACAAATTCAAAGAAACCGCTTTGAAATACGGAATATCATATACGATCCATCTTGACGAAAACACCAACTTTTCCGATTTCAACACTTACACAGCAGATGCCACCAAAGTATACGTTACAGACGGGATAGCTTTAGCAAAAAAGCTCGACGCAAGCATCATAAATATGCACTTTATGCCCGGAGAGCACTTTACTCTTCCCGAACGAAAGATCTATCTTTTTGAAAAATACCGTGACCATTATCTCAAAAGCATATATGACTTCCGCTCAATGTGCGAAAAGGCGATCGGAGATTCCAACATCAAGATCTGTATTGAGAACTGCAACGGATATCCCGATTTTCAAAAGGAAGCACTTGGGATACTCCTTGATTCTCCCGTGTTCGGTCTCACCTTTGATATCGGTCACAATCACTCATGCGGTGGACTTGACGAGTCGTACATAATGGAGAACAGATCAAAGCTTTGCCACATGCATCTCCACGATGCTATGGGACGAAAAAATCATGTTCCCCTCGGTATCGGCGAGCTTGATCTAAACGGATATCTACGATTGGCCAAAGAGCGTGACTGCAGTGTGGTAATTGAGGTAAAAACGGTAGAGGGACTGAAAGATTCCGTTAATTGGATGAAGAAAAACGCCCGGATGTAGGAGGATCGGATGAACAACATTTGGTCAAAATACGTTCAAGGAACGAAAACGTTGTATTATTCTCGAAAACTGCGTTTTCATAACATATTTTCAGAGCAATACAAGTCCCTTTTTAGACTTGACACAGATAAAGGTCTGAAGATTCTTGAGATAGGCTGCGGCCCCGGTTCTCTGGCAGGAGCTCTGCACCGTTGGTACCCCCGTGCTGACATTACGGCTGTTGACCGTGATTGCGAATTCATAAGATTTGCTTCGGAGCACGAATCCGGAGTTACTTTCATGGAAGGAGATGCAACGTCCCTCCCCTTTGAAAACAATACATTTGACGTTACCATCTCCAATACGGTTGCCGAGCATATAGAGCCCTCAAAATTCTACGGTGAGCAGCTGAGGGTGTTAAAGCCGGGTGGGGTATGTCTTGTGCTATCCTCAAGAAAAGGAATAAACATTGATCCGAGTTGCATTACGTTTAACGAATTTGAGCAAGCGTTTTGGAAAAAGGCCGAGCTGTATGACGATTCTATGGACAGATTTGGCATTTGCAAGTATCCAATGAGTGAAGCACAAATGCCTGCGGCAATGGCAGAATATGGCTTTTCCAAAGTCAGCACGGGTTTTGCCACAATCGATCTGACACCTGACGATCCGAAGTTTTCGGAATCACTTGCTATTGATATGATCAATGCCAACAGATACACTGCATTGGACGGTATACAATCGGTACTTTATACTATGCCTGCGCATTTCACAACAGAAGAGGTTGAAAAAATGAAGCATCTCGCTAATGCAAAATACGATACACGAATAGAGCAATATAAGCGTGGTGAGAAGCAATGGGACACCAACGTTTCGATCATCATGGTTATCAGAGGTATTAAATAGGATTATATATGACAGTATGAACAAAATAATCACAGAAATCGTACCCGTTTCTATTAATGAAAAGGAAATACTCAAAAATCTTCTTGAAAAATACAATTTTGAGTTTTCAAAATGGGACAAGAGAGATGTGAATGATTTAGGACTTTACGGATATGCATATCTAGATCATTATTGGACGGAAAAAGAGCGGCATGCATTCTTTATAGAGTTTGACAAAAAGATAGCCGGTTTTGCTATGATAAATGCGTACAACCCCACCGATGAACCTATTGATCATGGTATTGCGGAATTTTGCATTATGCCGAAATACCGAAGAATGGGAATCGGAAAGTCGGCTCTTTTCCAAATACTTGATATGTTTCACGGCAAATGGCACCTAAAGATGCACCCACACAATACAGAGGCAAAAAAGTTTTGGTGCAATGCCATATCCGAGTATACAAAGGGAAACTACCGACTGTACGAAGCGGTTTCGGGCACCCAGTTTGACGACGGGGCTCCCGAAGATCAGATATTTTTTGAGAATTAAGGAGTCATCATGAAAAGGACCTATCAAAAGCTTGTACGAGACAAGATTCCTAAGATAATTGAATCCAAAGGCGAGAAACCCGTTACTAAAATTCTAAACGATAATGAATACCGGGATTCGCTTTTTACGAAAGCAAATGAAGAGTTGAATGAAGTAAAAACAGCCGAAAGTCTTGACGAAACAAAAAAGGAGCTTGCCGACCTGCTTGAAGTTATACGGGCAATGGCAGAACAAAAAGGCTTCTCCCTTTCGGAGATAATCGAAGAGGCTGACAGAAAGGCTGAGCAAAGAGGACGATTTTCAAAGAGAATATTTCTTATTGGGGTAGAATAAACAAAAAAGGAGAAAATCATGGCAGGAACTGCGACACATCTTGCGGTGGCTGATGCCATCTGC
>SVQJ01000192.1 GCA_015065395.1 Oscillospiraceae bacterium | reverse complement strand
ATCGCCGTAGATAGCACCGAAGAGACCTGTGCAGATATAGCCGTCAGCCTTCTGAGCAGTCTCAGTGGAGGTAAGATTATAGATAGTATGATTCTGACCATCGAAGATACCGTCGAATGTTGCGTTGCAATCGTCTCCGATGTTAACGCTCCAATCGGTGTCTTCCATATCAATGTCATCAGTAAGAACCACATACACGCCGGGAGCGTTGTACTTAGTCTCACCTGCGTTAACACTGTCACGGAACGTGATAAGGTCTTCAAGAGAACCGATCTGATAAGGATCAGTCTCTGTACCGGAGCCATTCAGAGCATAGACAACATCACCATCACCCTCAACATTTAAGCCTTCGGGAGCGTTAGCGATGGTAAGAGTATGGCCTTCGGGAACTACGATTGTACCTGTGAAGTTGGTGATGCCTGACATATCAAGCTCGTCAGCATAAACAGTAATCGTAGCTGACTTGTTATCCTTGATAGCCCTAGCAGCATCTGTGTAATTGAGTTTACCTTCGGTAGCAACCTTACTGTACTTAAGATAATCGTTTGTGCCGGGATTCTTCGCAACAGCAGCTTCAATACCCTGAGCAGGTTCAGCAGCTGCGATTACGTAGTTACCGTTATCATCGATATAAACTTCCTTGTCGTATACACCCTTAGTGGAACCGATAGTGAATTTGTCACTATTCAGAGAAGACATATACAAGTTAGAAAGCTGCTTAAATGTACCACCTGCAACCAGGGTATACGCGGAAGAGTCAACGGACATCTGCAAGTTGCCGTTGAATGTACCGCCGTAGAACTGGTTCAGTGCACGGTTGGTATAGACAGTACCGTTGAACACACCGCCATGGAACTGGAACTGAGGACAGTTAGTTCCGTTACTTCCAGAATGATAAACGATGTAAGAAGCATTAAACACACCATTGTAGAATCTAATGATGGGTCTGTCCTTAACACCAGACTTGCCGGCAGTACGAACGATGGCCTTACCGGTAGCAATAATACCACCGGGGTTGGTAGAGTCCGCTTTGATGTCAAGAGCATAGCTTGCGCTTGATCTGCCGTTGTTTTCGATCTGGATAGCGTCCTTTCCGGATGCAGCGGTCATGGTATAAGTACCAAGATCAAGAATGTGATACTCAGTTGAGCTGAGCTTGATCACATCTGAAAGAGTTACATCAGCGAGCAATGTGAGCGTGGTATTATTAGTCCACGCAGCGATCGCTTCGTCGATTGTAGCGTATTCGGTATTGCCTACCTTCGCCACATTCCCAACGGAAGTAACTTCAGTTTCCTCGGCTGCAAATACTGATACGGGCACGATGGAGATCACCATGCAAAGTATGAGCAACCAAGACAAAAGTTTTTTCATTTGCTTTTTTCCTCCTAATATTATTATTTTGGAAGTACTGTCCTTCACGTCCTCCCGGGTCACCACTCCGAGAACTTTGCGAAGGTACAGCTAAAGCGGCACTGTTAATGCCATTAAGACAAGGCAAAACTTCCCTGCTTTCCATATAACAAGGGCGAATTGAAAGCCCGGACATATTATCGCCTAACGCTATATACGCTTGGACGACAAGACCGCTTACTCATTGCGAGCTTTTCATATTCGCATTACGTTACAGGGGACGACCCCACAGGGAACCTTTGCAATGCCTTAGCCTTTTGCAAAGGCCTTCCGCTTTCAGAAATTTCGCCATCTATTAAGAAACGCAAGAACCGGCAACAAAAATCTCACATCACTTGTAAAAAAGCTACTTTCCCTTTAGTCGGGGCTGTCTTATCTTAACGACATTTACAGAAAACTCAATACATTTTGGCAACAAAATGTACCGAATTCCGCTTGTTTTTGGATAAATTTAGCTTATTAGCCTATTATGCATAATAAGTTATAGTAATGATATCATATATTTTATAATTTTGCAATAATAATTTCAAAAAACTTAAATTTTATACGTTTCGCGCCTTTTGTTACAATTTACCGCACGGTTTTTAGTAAAAATTATAACTTTTTTATTTTAATTCCAATTTTGATAAAAAAAGAAAAAAACATATCACTTTATATGCTTTAAGCTCAGGCTCTACATAAATTATCCCAGTTTTCGCTATATAATGAAAATGAAGGTTTTGATCATACGCGATTTTCTTAAAATGAGAAAAAATATCGTATATTTATTCAAACATAACGCATATTTCGAGAAAATATACAGTTGTGTTTTCGTCAAAATAACCAATTTAACTCCAGATTGAGGCGTTTTATACTCAAAAATGCCGTTTTCTCACAAAATGCAAAAAATGTTTTATTTGATGTTGCATATTTATACAGGCTATGCTATAATACCTTTATTATTACGTTTTAATCTAAGGATATATTATGAAAAAGGTATTTATTGACGGTAGTGCCGGCACCACCGGGCTTAGAATATACGAGCGTCTTTCATCAAGAAATGACATTTCCCTTATCACCCTTGACGAGACTCACAGAAAAGATATCTCTGCAAGGAAAGAGGCGTTGAACAGCGCCGATATTGCTTTCCTTTGTCTGCCCGACGATGCGGCAAGAGAGGCCGTTTCTCTCATAGAAAACGACAATACCGTGGTTCTTGACACTTCCACCGCACACAGAACAAGCGAGGGCTGGCTTTACGGTTTTCCCGAACTTTCACCCGAAATTGCAAATGCTTTGAAGAGCGCTAAAAGAATTGCCGTTCCCGGTTGCCATGCCAGCGGCTTTATCGCCCTTGTATATCCGCTTATAGAAGCCAGTATAATTTCAAAAGACGCGCTTCTCACCTGTCATTCCGTTACGGGCTACAGCGGAGGCGGAAAGAAGATGATCGCTGATTATGAGGGCGATAATATCTCTCCGCTGCTTTGTGCACCCCGCCAGTATGCACTCTCTCAGAACCATAAGCATCTCAGGGAGATGTCCTGCATAACCGGACTTTGCAATGCACCTGTCTTTTCCCCGATAGTCTCCGATTTTTACAGCGGTATGTGTGTTACCGTTCCCCTCTTCACCTCTTTTCTTTCAAAAGGCAAGTCTCTTGAGGATATCAAGAGTGTATACAAGAAAAAATACACAGGTCCTATCGTAAGCTTCAGCGAAGATTGCGCCGACGGCGGTTTTCTCTCAGCTGCCCTTCTTTCATGCAAGGATACCATGCATATTTCCGCCTTCGGAAACGATGACAGGATCATTCTCACAGCTGTATACGACAATCTTGGAAAAGGCGCCTCCGGCGCAGCCATCCAATGCATGAACCATGCATTGGGAGCAGATATTTGCGAAGGTCTCGAAATATAAAAGGAACGGTCAACAGACATGAAGATAATTAACGGCGGCGTTTGTGCCGCAAAAGGATTCTCTGCCTCCGGCATTCACTGCGGTATCCGCGCTAACAAATCCAAAAAGGATCTGGCTCTTATTTACAGCGATATCCCCTGCAGCGCCGCTGCAGTTTATACAACCAATCTCGTAAAGGGTGCGCCCCTCAAGGTTACCAAAAACAACCTTTTTGACGGTATTGCTCAGGCTGTGATCTGTAA
>SVQJ01000191.1 GCA_015065395.1 Oscillospiraceae bacterium | reverse complement strand
AACACCACCAAGGAAATCTCTTTGGTGGTGTTTTTCTGTCGGTGGAAACTTGCCAAAGCCTCCCTTGTGTAAAGGGAGGTGGCTTGCGAAGCAAGACGGAGGGATTGTAAAAAGCAGATTTTTATTGCAAAACAATCCCTCAGTCACCTTCGGTAACAGCTCCCTTTGTACAAGGGGGCCTTTGCTACACCGTTTCCCTCTGCGGCTAGTGGGTTCGGGCTTCTGCCCGATCGTGCGTAGACTGCCACGCGCTATGCTTGCCCAGACGCGAGCGTCGGGAAAGCGCAAAACAAGTGTTAATTGTATTATTCAAACGCCGTTTGAGAAAACTCAATAACGCAGTTGTTGATTTTCAGCACGAATAATGCTATCATATTATCGGAAGGTGCGCACCTCTAACAACCATTTAGGAGGATTTTATGGCTGAATTAAAAATTACGGAAGTGATTCTCCGCGAAAGAAGAAAACTGAAACTAACGCAAGAAGAGTTAGCCAATGCGCTAATGGTTTCACCGCAAGCTGTTTCCAACTGGGAGCGTGGTGGTTATCCCGACATTACTCTTTTGCCTCGAATCGCAAATTATTTTAAGATAACGGTTGACGAGCTTATCGGCAACGATGAAGCCAGCCACCAAGCCGATGTTGAATTTTTTATGTCAAAGTTTAATCATGCGCTTCCAGCAGAACAGTTGGTTTTGGCAAAAGAATACTATCAAAAGTATCCCTCGGATTTTGCAATTTGCGATTGTTTGGCTATGGCAATTTTACGAAATAAAGAATGTTGGCAAAGAGATTATCCGCTGCTAAAAGAAGTATGCGAGAAAATTATTTCAGATTG
This sequence comes from Oscillospiraceae bacterium, assembly GCA_015065395.1. Lineage (GTDB taxonomy): Bacteria > Bacillota > Clostridia > Oscillospirales > CAG-272 > Avispirillum. Next base: position 2,724 of record SVQJ01000191.1, on the reverse strand, counting down.
CACTTGGGAATATACCCGTCAAAATGCACTGGAATGTATGAGCATCGTATGCCCCGATGATGAATGGGAAAAATGGCAATACAAAAGCGAACAATTTTATTCTTCTTGTCAAAATGAACGTATCGAAGAGCGTTTTTGGAAAAGGGGAAAACAAGCAGAATATCAAAAGCAAAATACAGCGAATGTTCTCTTGAATTTGATGCACTTTTTAGGAAGAGAGTATATGCGGTATTATGAAAAAGACAATGGCATGCTCTTTGAAAAACCACAAAAAACTGCTACCCTTATGAAATATAGAATGAGAATTCTTGAATGTATTTCAGATGATGGAGATATCCCTGAGGCATGGAGCGGTTGCTATGCTGATTTGTGCTTAAAGGCCGCAGGAGCAATGATCGGTGCGGGCGAAATTGATGAGGGCTTTATATATCTTGAAAAAGCTTTTACATTGTATGATACTTGGTTACAAATACCCGAAGGCAAGAAAATGGAAACAGGTTCTCCGACACTGTTTGAAAACGCAAAGATCTCCAAAACAGAAAAGAATTGCGTTGTTAATATCTTCTTTGAAGATGGTACAAGTGTTTGGACACCATACTTGTGGTTGTTTTGGCAAATCAAAGGCGATATATTTAATGCGATGACAAAGTGGCCTTGGTTTGATAATGTGCGCGAGGATGAACGTTACGCAAAGCTCCTTGCAAAAGCAAAAGAAATGGCTGAAGCAAAATAAATTGTAATCTTCTTATAGCCCCGCCTCGCGCGGGGCTTCGTTTTGCGCCCACAAAAGCAGTGCTTGTCAAGAAAAGAAGCGGGGCTTTCGAAACGTACAAACCAAGGGTTCTCACTCCGGGAGAGCTCCCGCGATAGCGGGTGAGAGGGCGTGAATATTACCCTCTCCGTCAGCCTACGGCTGCCACCTCTCCCATAGGGCGAGGCTATGTTGCCGCCGACAGTAAAACTACAAGGTGAAACATACTATACCTTGCTGGCAATGGGTATGAAAAGGAGCACGAACAAAACGTCCGTACTCCTTTTGGCATTTTTTCGGAAGGTGTTATTCCCTGCGTGTCATTTTGAGCGGAGTCCGCCAGAGATCCCACCTTCGCTTTGTTCGGTGCTGCTTCGCAGTTCGACTATGCTTCGCTCCGCTCAGAATGACACGGGCGGACGCAGTCGAAACCCGTAGGGTAGCGAAGCGGCGCGAGCGCAATGAATGATAGCACGGTGTGCTATCAGGACGCGAGCGTGACCGAGCCGCAGCGAGACACGGCGATGCCGTTCGGATCTCGCAAGAAATTAAAACCTGCTTTACGGCTGCGGCTGCCGCTTTCGCATATTGACAACCCCTTTCCCCTGCTATATAATGTTCTTATTAAAGCACCGGGTTTTCCGGAATGGCTGTTTACCTACCGTCAGCTTACAGCCGGCAAAGATATATGCTGAATAAAAGTGAGGCAAAACATATGGAACCGAAGGATTATACGATTGTAAAAATCGAGGGAGAGTACGCTTATCTCCGAGCAGACGGAGAAAAAGAGGATGTTTTTATCGCTATGGCGCTTCTTCCGCCCGGAGTTGACGTAGGGACAAGACTTCACTACGAAATGCTGTGTTACACGGTGATCGAGGAAACAAAATAAGATTCTGATCAGCGAAATGGAGATCACTATGAAAAAACAGGCTTTTAACCCTTATATGCCCTCCTGGGAGTACGTTCCGGACGGCGAGCCACACGTTTTCGGGGACCGGGTATACGTATATGGCTCTCACGATATTTTTAACGGCTGGGCTTTCTGTCTCGGTGATTACATTTGCTACTCCGCACCGGTAGACGATCTCTCAGACTGGCGCTACGAGGGGGTAATTTTCCCGAGAGTCGGCGAGGACCCTCTCAATGGGGATGGCAAAAAATGTGCTTATACGCTCCCGACGTCACCCGGGGACCTGACGGACGGTACTACCTCTACTACGTTTACGATCTGACAGACGTGGTTTCGGTAGCAGTATGCGACACCCCTGCAGGTGAATATAAATTCTACGGATACGTTCACTATCCCGACGGCACTCTATACGGCAGAAACAGCGAGATGGGAGATCATCCCCAGTTTGACCCCGGCGTGTTTACCGAGGGGGATAAGACCTACCTTTACACCGGCTTTGGCAGTAAATGTCCCGGCGCTATGGCGACTGTGCTTGACAGGGATATGCTGACGGTGCTGGAGAAGCCGAATATTATAGTTCCCTCTCCTCTTTATGAGGGAGTGGACCGCACAAAGGGCACGGAATATGAGGATCACGGATTTTTTGAGGCTTCATCGCTGAGAAAATTCGGTGGAAAATACTATTTTATCTATTCCTCCTCCCGCCAGCACGAGCTTTGCTATGCGGTAAGCGATTCACCCACCGAAAATTTTAAGTACGGCGGTATACTCATCAGTAACTGCGATTATAATATAGACTCATATAAGCCGAAAAACGTAAAGATTCGCCAGGGGGGAAACAATCACGGAAGCGTTGAACAAATAAACGGTGAATATTACGTTTTCTATCACAGACAGACGAACAAGACCTCCTACAGCCGCCAGGGCTGTGCGGAAAAGATAATTATGGAGTCGGACGGAAGCTTCAGGCAGGCGGAAATATCCTCCTGCGGACTCAACGGCGGTCCTCTTTTGGGAAAAGGTCTTTATCCCGCATATATTGCCTGCTATCTTTTTTCAG
>SVQJ01000190.1 GCA_015065395.1 Oscillospiraceae bacterium | reverse complement strand
GATGCAGATTTCGTTTTTCGGAGCTCGTCGGCGTACAAAGGTACGACAGAGACCCGAAAAACGAAAAGCAAAAAAACTCCGATCCTTCGGAGGTTTTCTCGGTTAAACCATAAACAGCTACACACACCGCCTTTTCACACGGAAGAGATGTTACTTGCTCTCTTTAACTTGCCTATAGGGCGGTCTGCGCCTTTTTCGACAGTCTGAAAGGGGCTTCACAGCCCCTTTCTAATTATTCAGCCGCTTTTTGCAGCAGGGAGGCATAATCAAGGAATCTTTCAAACTCCGCATCGGTTAGATCCTTATAATTATCCCAGAGCATCTCTCCCTCAGAGAGGTACAGCTTCATCATTTCGGTATACCGATCAAATTCACCGTCACTCATATCGGAAAGAAGCTTTATGCTGTCAGCAAGGCCCTCCCTTTCATCGGCGTATCTATCGTATGCCGCACTGTAGAGCTCAGGGATCAGCTCTGATATATCTCCGAGAGCTGAATTATAAGCCTGATTCGCCGCTCCCTGGGCATAGCTGTTTGAATATCCCCCTGTGAGTGCCGCCGCTCTGCCCATGGTATCCTCCATAGCGAGACGTGCATTTTTTACACGCTCATCCCGAATATTCAAAAAAGCGGCATCACTTAAGGGGTCATATTCAAAATTTTTCCCCAAAAGCTCATCCAAAAGGCTGTCTATCTCCTTTGAATATGTATTATGATACTCCATCGGCCGCTCCTTTTGCCACTTTGATATCTCATACTTCGCCTTTGACGGTGTACCGAGAGGTTCATTCTCACCCTTTATCACCGAATAATCAGGCTTTAATACCACAGAGGACATCCCCTGATTTACAACAGAAGAACCTTCGGGCACCACCAGCGTATCTCCTGCATAGATAAGATTCTTATTCTTTATGTTGTTTGCCGCAGCAAGATCATCTACCGTTGTATTATACTTTTTCGCAATGGACGTAAGAGTATCGCCCTTTTGTATCTTATAGCTCGCCATCCTTTTCCTCCTTTCCTTCAAAAAGTTGTTTTTTAGCTTTATCTGAGAAATTATCCTCTCCGAGATTCGAGAGCACAACATTGAGACTTTCCGAAAGTCCCGCGAGCCAGGAGCAAAGCCTGTCCACCCTCTCCCGAAGATCATCTCCGCCCGAAGGCGGTCTTGTTACTCTGAATTTCATTTTTCTGACTGTTCCTCCTTTTCAAAGACTTATCCCGTTGCCTGCCTTTTCCAGGCTCTTTGCTACGGAAACAAGCTTGCATCTACCCTTTCCGCTTATCCTCAGCCTGTAGCTATCGCATCTTCGGGGTCTGAGCCTGATATAGTCTCCTCCCCCCTTGCATCGGATGCTCTGCACTCTGTGCCATACGTCCTCCTCATCATAGCTTATAAAGACCTCGGCCTCAGTACCCACATCTCCCAAAAGCCGTATCTGCAATCCGCAAACGTACTTTTTATCCGGATGATCAAAGCCCTGGGGAGTACTTGTGACATACCATGGAAAATCATTCTCCGGTGTGCACCATTCGTAGCAGGATTCTGCAAATATTTTGCTGTTTTCGCTTCCTGCATTGCATAAAAAATAAAGCTCGCCTCCGCATTTGCAAAACGATGAGATATCCGCCTCGTCCTCCTTGTGCCAGATACCCTTTTCGGTATCAAAAACAAAAAGCTCTCTTTTTCCCTTTTCGTTTTCCATGGATACGTAGTATTTCGATCCAAGGCTTCCCGAAACAGCATTCCTGTATTTTTCTCTGCCCAACGCCCTATCCGTATTCAGAGGTATGCCTCCGTCATATCTGACGATACCGTTGCTTGACTTATAATACAGATATCCGTTTACAAAGGACGCGCTCCTTGCGCTACCGTTTTCTATTCCCGGAGCCTTGGCCTCCGTTACGGTAAATTCCGAGGGCTTGTCGCCGAAGATCTTTATTATCGTATCCTCCTTAAAAAACACGGGATATCCGTCAACGCAAACGGCTCCGGTAAAGGCACCCGACGAGCCGACGGACGCTGTCCAGGAATCGGTGGAAAGCCCGCGGAACTTATACCAATTTCTCCCATCTCCAAGGGCACTTGCATATATTTCATTGACGCATTTTCCGCTTTTATCAAAGCCGTATCTGCATCCCCACAGTCTGTTCCCTGCACTGATAACGAAATCCATATCGGGAACATTGCGGTTAAAATATATACATCCTTCCGACTGAACATGAAGGCTTTCACTCTCCACAACAAGACAGCTGCGGTCCTTGGGGATCGTAATGATATTGTAATACCCGTTAATATCATTGTTATCAAAACCTTTGATCTCTATGGTATCGCCCTCCTTAATATCCGCATTAAAGGGCATATTCCTGTAAAAGCTTCCCTTTCCACCCGTTTCGTTAAGCCGGTATGAACCTTTAACGATTTTTCTGAGAGCGGACTGCTCGTCGCTGTCATTACCGTTTATATCGCAGGGAACAAAGGAAATATCATAATAAAAGCCATCCACATCGCCCAATGGATATTCATTGTGATATTCAAGGTGAAAGCTGTTGGAATGATTGAGAAAATCATAGCTCACCTTATCGGGAAAGAACACAACGCTTGATCCGAACATGACTGCGTTTTTCTCACCCGGGGTAAGCACCCCCTGAGTATTACTGATGTCATGCCAGGAAGGGACACCGTTTTTTTCATAAAATGCCTTTATCCTGTTTTCGCAATCCGCTACCAGAACGTTCTTTCTGTTTTCTCCGTCATGATAAATATCCAGAGAATAAAGGTCATAGATAACGCTGCCGCCGGTATCAATTATCCCTCTTTTCTTTCTCGTGGTCGCATTGGGATAAGCATCGGAGGACATATTCTTCATATCCGAAAAACACCCCTCCTCTGCACTCTCCCTGCGATCATATCCGCCGAAAGAGGAAAGCATGACCCTCTCCCATCTTTTGGTATTCATTACAGGTATCCTCATAAGCACCTCACAAAACTATTTTTGTTTCGCTAACGGGCATAAAGGTCCTGTTATACCAGTCCGTAAAGGCCTGATAGGATGCGGCAAAAATTCGGGATGAATTAACGTACTGATCCAGATCCCGAAGGAAAAGATCACTTTTCATAACGAGGTAATTCACATACAGCTCCGAATACGGCTCGGGTGCCCAAAGCACCCTGTTACCGTCACCGTTGGGATCCACATCGGAAATATCGTAAATTCCACCTCTATGGGTGATCGCAACCTCTATTATCACAGTAAGCTCGATCTCGGTGAGCCACTTTGAAAACATTTCTCTTGAGACAGAGCCGCCCACGATCAAAGAGGCTCGGGCTATAGCATCATTTACTGTCATATAATTACCTTCCTTTCTTGATTTTTGTCTTTTGGACGGGCGGAAAACCGCCCGTCCAAAGAAGATCAACCGTGAGCAAAGGCTTCAATAAACGCCTCTGCCGCCGCATCACATCGCTGTGATGCTTCAATGACATACGCAAAACGGGAAGGCACCTCCACAGCCTTACCTGTCTGGATGAGCATATTCTCACCGTTTACCGCCACATATCTTTCA
>SVQJ01000189.1 GCA_015065395.1 Oscillospiraceae bacterium | reverse complement strand
AGGCGCTATCGAATTGGGAAAGGGATGTCAATGAACCCGATATAAATACGTTGAAAAAAATCTGCTTTCTTTTTGGAGTCCACATGGATGATCTTGCGAAGGAGGTAATAACAAAAATGGAAACTTATGAAAAAAAGGAGAAACGACAATTGAGTTTGAGGGGGTGTTGCAAACGCCCCTCATGCCCTGCCCTGCGGTCTGCTGTAAGGTAAGTGAAGCGGTCTGCCCGTACAATGGCAAGTCCGAATGGAAACGGGAAAACTTTGTTTTTCTGTTTCCGTCGGCGTAGCCTACGGAACGGGGCAGATTGTGACTGTCAAGGGGGAAAGGGTGGAGATTTCCGCAAGGAAATACTACCCGTACCTTGACTGGCTCAAAGCGGAACGGAACGGCTGTGGCTTCGCCCTCGTCCTCGTCCTGTATCAGCTATAAAACAAAAACAATCATCAACTATCGGGGAAAACCCCACACTCAACTGCTGTCGGTGTCGGAATCCCCCTCAATATCACCGCTCCCCCCGTCATGGAGAACAGGCAGGAAGTATTGTAACAGTCTGGTAGGGGCAGACATAAATGTGCGGTACAGCTTCGCTGTACTCTCTATAATAGGGAGACTGAAAAAATGAGACATAGCAGATTTTACGATATTGACAGCTTTTTCTTTGAAACAATCCATGCTGTCAGATACCGCTTCTACGCCCTTTTCAGCCGTTTCTACGGCTTTTTCTGTGGCTTCCTTGATATTGTTGCTTACCTTGTCCAAAATGGCTTTAACAGCCGTCAGAACGCTCTCTGTGGCAAGGGCAACAATATCTCTATGATAGGTTGCTCTGCTGATATGTAACTGCTCTTGGATTTCCTTTGCGGTTGCTCCGCTTTCACGCATAGCGAAAATAACCGCTCTGCGTTCCAGAATCACGGCTTCCTTGTTTTGCTTATTTTCGGCTTCTAAACGCTTCTCATAGGCTCTGCGGTTAGCTTCTGCCTTACGCTCTTTCTTGCTCTTGACTGCCGTAGACAGGAAAGGCAAGTCTTTCAATTCTTCCTCGGTAATTTCCAACAGCTTGATAATAGTTTCTTTCTTGTAACGGTAAGGAAGTCCGCTCTCAATCCTTTTGTCTGCACTGGCAGTCACCGTGATAACATAGGATTCATCAAAAGGGCAGGACAAATGAGCGTTAAAATCAAGGGTAAGATTCAACGCTTCCTCACTGGTATATTTCATTTCACGCAAGAAATAGCGATAAAGGAATAAAGCTAATTCACGCTTACAATCTGCCCCTGTACGGCTACAAAGCACCTTGCGGATTTCCTCACAATAGCTTTTAAGGACTTGACGGAAAGACACGAACTCCCCAATAGAATAGATATTTCCATTCTTGTAACAATAGTCCTTGTCCTCTGTGGCAGGGCATAAGTCCTTATGTAGCTTTATCCAGTTGTCCGTTTCGTGGTAGTTCGTGAAGTCTGGCATATCTCCCTCGGAGAGATTCAGACGCACGGCAATATCCCTTACATACTTACGCTGTCTTTCGGTATAATAGAAATACCTCTACATATGAAAACTGGGGAATGTCTTCTAGTCTTGTAAATCAGGCATGGGAAGTATCTCCTGAAAATGTAACTGTAAGTTATACAACGGGGTCAGACACCGAATCATTCAACATTGATCACAGACCATAACATAAAAAAATAGAGGTCGGCAATATTCGCCGACCTCTATTTTTTTTGCCATAACGGTTTACCCGTATGCGCATATCGTGTACGGGTAAACCGTTATGTTATAGATTTAGTGTAATATGTTGACAAACATTTTCGGGTATGGTATAATAGAAAATGAAAAAGAGGCTCGTCTGAGCGAGGGTAAATAGTGTTTAGGCTCAGAGCGTTCCGGGAAATTGCCGGAGGTACATTATTTTATAATGTAGAAGCCGTTTAGGTTTGATACACCTATATGATACATGGGCTTGTCATAGTAACCTTGTGAATTGAAAAAATGTATCATTGACCTTTGTGTAAGTAATCTTTTGAAAGCACATTGTAAGCAAAACGTATCGTTGAATGTAGCCGGACATACTGACAAATTGCCGGAGAGATGCTGTACTCTACAAAAAGCCGACAGAACCTTAACTGCCGTAGAAAGTGATTAAAATAATAAATAAGGCTGCACACATAAGCAAGAAGAAAAAGTGTCGGAATTTAATTCCAAAGCGGTCACACATAAGACCTTAAAAAGTGTATTTTGCTGAATGCAGAGAATTTAATTTTTGCAGGAGGCGGCTTTAGCTTTAACACCATTTGAACATCAGAGAAAGGAGGTTTTTCTGATGGGAAGAAAAAACAAAGCTTATTCTAAAACTCTTCATCAGCAAGCATACGATAAATTGACAAGTATGCAAGCCTTTGGCGAAAGCAAAAAAGAGGCTATGAAGAACGGAACGGAGAAAGACAAAATATTTTCCTTTAACACCTACAAGAGTTATTGGAAACATATAAAATATTTTATTAAGTACGTGCAGGAAACCGATCTGAAATGCACAACATTAAAAAGTGCAAAAAAATATGTAAATGAGTGGTTGCAGAAAAGAGAGGCAGAGGGGTTGTCAGCTTCGACAATGCACCTTGAGGCGAAAGCGTTGGGTAAGCTCTATGGCATTAGTCCCGATGATGAAAATTATTATCAGCCTCCGAAACGACACAGGGAAGATATAAAGAGGAGCAGAGGAACGGCAAAGAGAGACCATCATTTTTCAGAAAAAAACAATGATGAGCTTGTGAAATTCTGTAAGGGAACAGGCTTGAGGAGATGTGAGCTGTCCTCGATTAAGGGTGGGGATATAATAACCAAAACCGAAATCGAGGCGGAAATAACAAAGCTGGAGAGCATACCAGAGGACAAGCGAACGGCCGCCGATGAGAAGCAGTTAGGAATTTTGAAAGATACAAGATACTTTGAGGAAGAATATTATGTGCATATCCGAAAAGGTATAGGCAAGGGTGGCAGAGAACGATATAGCCCGATTATCGGAGAACATCAGAAGCAGATTGCCGACAGAATTATAAAAACACCGGAAGAAAAAAAGGTGTGGGAGCATATACACGGAGCTGCCGACATACACGGTTACAGAGCCGAGTATGCAACTGCGGTGTATAAAGCTCATGCAAGGGATATTAAAGATATTCCGTATGATAAAATTAACAAGGGAACAGGAAGAAAATATCAAAGTGATGTTTACACCTGCAGAAAGGACGAGGTAAAGAGAAAACTTGATAGAGCTGCGATGACAATGTGCAGTAAAGCTCTCGGACATAATAGAGCAGAAGTTTTTGCTACAAATTACCTTAGAGGATTGTAAGGGGGTGCGGAAATGTCTGAATATGTTAAAAAAACACCCTTTGGCGGATATAAAGAAGTGCAAGGGGGATATTCAAGCTCTGAATGGGAATATGTGATATTAACCAGGAAAGAATATAACAACCAAGAAACAGAATTAAGGGTAGCAAAAGCCGGGAAAAGTGAAGCAGAAGAAAAAGCCCGAAAAAATATAGATAGAGCAAATGTTGAAGCAAAAAGAGAAAT
>SVQJ01000188.1 GCA_015065395.1 Oscillospiraceae bacterium | reverse complement strand
TATCCCCGAGGATAAGACCTATGCAGATTACCTTAATCCCGAGAGCGTGAAAACTCTCACCGACTGTAAGGTAGAAAAAGCACTTTCCGAAGGTGATGATACCCGCTTCCAGTTTGTCAGAACCGGATATTTCGTTAAGGATTCCAAAAAGAAAGGTACCTATAACCGTATCGTATCCCTGAAGGACAGCTTCAAGCCGGAATAATGGAAAGCGATCTTCCGGACAGAAAGCCAACGAGATCAAAGGCCTTTGATTACAGCAAGCGTGGCGCATATTTTATAACAATATGTACCAAAGACCGAAAGAATCTGTTATCTGTGATTGTAGGGGATGTCCGTAATTGGATGGCTGAAATATCAAATAACCAAAGATATAAACGGTGCGAATCGTTCAAACTGCGAAAAAATATTTCAACGCTCCTTTTACGATCACGTTATCCGTAATCAAGACGATTATATGATAATTGCCAAATATATCAAAGATAATCCCGCGCGTTGGTATTATGATAAATTATACAGCGAATAAAAAGAGCCCGATCGGGCTCTTTTTTTCTCTTGAAAAACTAATGTAGGGGAGGGGTTTCCCCTCCCGATTGCAAAAATAACGATTCGCCGTAAATATCGTTCGTTTCACGGGCGGATATGGAATCCGCCCCTACGGTATCGTAAATCAATCGGCATTTTTCTGTATTATACCGCGACGTATGTTCCTGCCACAATTCTTATGATCAGGTTGATATCGGTGGCTGTTATTACGCCGTCGCCGTTAATATCGCTGGAAAGGTAAGCACTGCTGCCTTCCTCAATGGCGTATCTGCCCGTAACGTAACGCTTTGCGAGATTAACATCGTAAGCGCTTACTGCACTGTCTCCGTTAACATCACCCATTATGTATTCCGGAGGGGGAGAAACGGTATAGAAAAGACAAGCTGCATCGCTCTCAACTCTCTGTCCGTAGCGATCCGTGACCGTGCAGGTAAAGGTCAGAGTCTGTTCTTCTTCAAGGGCTTCGTTAATGCTGACGGTAAGCTCTTTTGTATCAACACCGGAGAGATATTCGTAAAAATCGGGATCCGAGCAGCTCCAAAGATAAGTAAGTCCCTCGCCCGTTGCTTCGGCGCTGAACACTGCACTGCCCGTATCCGTTATTCCGAGCTCTGAGGGAGAGATGCTAACAGTGGGAAGCGGAACGCTTCTCCATACCGCGCAAAGATAGAAGCTGTCATCTCCCCATCTTCCGTTGAGCATCGCTGGGTCAAATACCAAAAGCTCGCCGGCGTCAAACAGCTTTGAACTGCCCTGATCTGCCGCCCATCCTGTTCCGTCGTACCACGAAAGATCTGACAGGCGAAGGAGCTGCCAGCCGGCAAAATGATCGCCGTCCGGGTTTGCGGGAGGCTGTGGGATGCTATAAGCCCTTCCCTGCTTAAAGCTCTCCGTTGCCATGGTCTCCGGGATATTGGTATTGAAATTCAACGTATAATTAAATTTGCGAACAAATGAAAGATAGCCAAAGCTAACCCACCCTTCGACGCCGTTATATACAATATTGGCCCAGGAGCCGCTTGCATTAAAGCCGATAACTGCAACCTCTGTCCCTGCGGGGATGGTGGTTATAATACTGTTAGAGGTTCCGTCTCCCGTTCTCATATTGAGATTGGCGGTGGTTTTATAAACTCCCCTGCCGTCAGTCCACCAGCCGATAAGGGAGGCTCTGGTAACATCATCGGCAATTCCCGTCACCAAAAGGCCGTATTGGCTCTGATAAAGGGAAAGGGTGCTTTGCGTTTCAGATCCGAATATACCGTCGACGGACAGAGAATATCCCATTTTTTTCAGCACAGCCTGAAGCCAGGCTACATCGTCACCTCTTGAGCCGTAGATAAGATCGGCCGTGGGAACAGTATAATCATTGGGATCGGCTCCCTTTTCCGGCGGCTCGGAAACAGTACCGGAATATCTATAGATCTTGTAATTTGCGCCGTATGCTGAAACCAAAGAAGATACTGTATGCACCGTTCTTTTAAGCTGGGGCGGGGTCTGCTCGGTGATCTCAACCGCCGCAACGCTCCCGTCAGCATTGTATGTAATATCGGTAACAAGAACGATGTGGCTTCCTGCATAATTCAATGCATCTCCAAGCTGAAGATTGGCATTGACGTTTGTAGCGGTAACCGCTCCCAACAGAGAAACACCGCTTACGGATGTGATAGAGCCGGTGGTCTGGCGGGATGAAAGATCCCAGCACCAGGATACAAAGGTGGAACAATCGTTTCCGTAATACGGGGCATAAGAGCCGCTGTTCCCGGTATAATAGGATTGCTTTGTGTAAAACTCGCTTTCGGGGTCCTTCGTTGCAGAAAGGAATTCATCCACGGAAACACCGTATCCCACCCATTTACCTGCGGTGACAGGCCAGGCATAAGGAATACGGTAGGTCTGACCCTCGTAAAACGTGTTCTTTCCCTTCCAAGCCGAAACGGTCTTTTGACAGACCCAGGTGATGTCGTATAAATAGTCTGCCCTTGCAACGGTATTCAGCTGAGATTGCGTTGCAGCGCGAACAACCGTTACAGGCGCCGCTATGGGGAAAATACACAAAAGTATGATCAGAGCAAGAATAATACAAATTGCCCTTGAAAAACGGGATCTCGTTTCGATATTCGTCATTAAGTACCTCAACGTTATGTAAAAGATATTATAATTTTAACATATTTGCGATAGTTTTACAACGCATTTCCCGAAAAACATGTGCCGGTATAAATTTACTTTCAGATGACGGTTTATAGAGGAGAAACGGTCGCTTTTTTTGAAAAAAAAACTCACTAAAAAACTTTGTAAAATGGGTTTAGCTGAATTTTGCAAGGCAAAAGGCACGTCAGAGCATCTTGATGCTCTGACAGCGGCACCCAAGGTGCCGTAACCTAAAAAGAGGGAGGTGAAATCAAATATAATCATTTCCGCGCGGCGGAAATGTTCCGTTTCTCTGCTCTCTACTCTCTTCTCTTTTCACTGAAAAAGGAGCCGAACATCGGCTCCTTTTTCATTTTACAGTCCCTCTATTGCATCAGCAACAGCAGAAACATAATCGTTTTCCATAAGCTCGATTATTCCCTTGTCCACCAGGGCTGTGAGCTTGGGATCCAGGGGAATGCGTGCTGTTACAGGGATGGAATATTCACGTGCAAGCTCTTCGAGATGGCTCTCTCCGAAGATATTTATCTTTTTTCCGCAATCGGGGCACTGAACATAAGACATATTCTCAACCAGACCGAGGATGGGAATATTCATCATCTTTGCCATATTGACCGCCTTCTCAACGATCATTGAAACAAGATCCTGGGGAGTTGTTACTATAATGATGCCGTCAAGAGGCAGAGACTGGAACACGGTGAGAGGTACGTCTCCTGTTCCGGGAGGCATATCCACAAACATAAAGTCTACATCGTTCCAGATAACGTCCGTCCAAAACTGCTTGACTGCTCCCGCAATAACGGGACCGCGCCATACAACGGGGCTTGTATCATCGGAAAGAAGCAGGTTTACGGACATGATCTGAACGCCTGTCTTCGTAAAATGAGGAAGCATAACGTTTCCGCTGGCTTCAACTCCTCGGGGGGCGCCGAACGCCTTGGGAATGGAGGGTCCTGTAATATCCGCATCAAGG
>SVQJ01000187.1 GCA_015065395.1 Oscillospiraceae bacterium | reverse complement strand
GAGTACAAGGAACGCTTTTCGGCAGACGTTACCGTTCTTTCAGATGAACCGGTAGTCATCTCTTCTACCGAAGTGAGAAATGCTGTCGCTTCGGGCAAGGATCTTTTGGAATATGTGCCTGATTCGGTGGCAGAATATATAAGTATTAATGATCTGTATGCAAATGAATAATGAAAAAATAATTGTAACAGCTGAAATGCTGGATGAGCTTCGCAATATAGTGAGCACAATGATGGATGAACGCCGTTTTTCCCATACCCTCGGGGTGGAAAGGGAAGCGGAGGCATTGGGCAAGCTGTTTTTGCCCTTTGAGGTCATGCGTCTGCGAGCCGCGGCTCTTCTGCATGATATAACCAAACAGTATAAGACCGAAAAACAGTTGAAAATATGCGAGGAGTTTGGTATAATAATTAGTGACGGTCTCAGAGCGTCTCCAAAGCTGTTTCACGCTCTGACAGGTTCCCTTGTTGCAAAAAGAGATCTTTCAGAATATGCGGATGAAGAAATGATCGGGGCCGTCAGATGGCATACTACGGGCAGAGCAGGGATGACCCTTTTTGAATCTCTTATATATCTTGCTGATTATATAGAGGATACCCGTACCTTTGAGGATTGCATCATTCTCAGAAAGCTCTTCTATATGAATATAGAAAAAGCCCGGACTGAGGAAGAAAAGCTTGAAGTTCTCAGAAGGACAATGATAAGCTCCTTTGATATGACAATGAAGCAGCTTATTGCCGACGGCGCACCGATTGACCGAGATACCGTAGAAGCCAGAAATTATTTTGTAGCTAATTCAGTAAAGAAGTGATAGCGTGAAGGGCGGATATGATCCGTTGATTCATTTTTTTGATGCTTTCCTAAACGGTAAGCAAAGAGAGCATGGAGATTGAAAATGAGTGGTTTTACAAAATTCGCAAAAAAAGTATTTCCGAGGATCGGCTGTCTTATTCTGGCATTGCTGATTGGCTTGGCATGTACAGTGACCAATTATTGGTTTTTTGAGCCGAAAGCCGATGTGGAAGCTGAATTTGATATTAACATAAACATAATAAAACTAATACTTAAAGATGTTTTTGTTTATGACAAGGACGGCAATGTGATCAATGACTTTGTTTTTCGTGATGGAAAGACTGAAGATATCCTCTATATGAAAAACAATAGATTTATGGGTTATGTGTTCGATAAGGACGGCAATAGGTTATACTATAGTGACATTCTCAAATACGTGGCAGGGGAGAAAGAGGAGTCAAATACTCCTATTGAAGGATCAGATCAGATATATAACTTCCTCGTTATGGGTCATGACAGAGCTGCAAGCCTTACCGACGTTATCATGCTTATAAGCTATAATCTTGAGCATCAGAGCATAACGATCATGCAGATCCCCCGTGATACGTACATAGAGGTCAATGATTATTCCTATCATAAGATAAACGGCCTTTATAATTACTGCCGTAATGAAGTTAAGGCGGAGGGAAGTAAGAACCCGGAGCTTGACGGATGCACCAGAATGGCGGATTTTTTGGAAAAGAATCTTGCGGTAAAGATCCATTACAGTGCGGTTATGGACCTTGACGGCTTCGGTAATATCGTGGATGCTATCGGCGGTGTTGATATGTACGTCCCTATGAGAATGTATTATCCCGATCCCGAACAGAATCTGCTTATAAACCTTTATGAGGGATATCAGCATCTGGACGGAGATAAGGCAGAGCAGTTTGTCCGCTACAGATACGGATATGCCAATGCAGATATCGGACGCGGCGATGCTCAGAAGAATTTTATGGCGGCATTTTTGAAAAAGCTTTCTTCAAAAATGACCGATGTTTCCGTTGTAACAAGCCTTGCAAGCAACATCATAAACTATGTGGATACCGATCTCCCCCTTGAGATGCTCGTATATCTCGGAAAGCAGTTTATCGGAATAGGCAATCCCACGGGAAAGGCAGTAAATCTCTCCAATGTAAAGTTCTTGACGATGCCGGGTCAGGCAGCATGGCTGAACAGATCCTCGTATTATGTTATGAACCGTGAATATATGACGGATATTATAGATGAATACTATAATATCTATAATGTTACCATGCTTTGGTCCTTCGACCAGAACGAGATCTTCGTAACGGAAGAGGATACCGATATAAGGGATATCTATTTCAAAGATAAAGATAAAATAGCTCTTGTCATTCAGAATGCCGGCGCATTGAACGAGGATGAAAACGGATGATCTGAGAAATTTGGCGGTAACGGAAAGGTTGTACAGCTTATGAAAAGGATAGTTTCACTTTTGCTTGTCATTTTGTGCATTATCTCAATGGCAGGCTGCAGCAAGCTCTCAAAGCTCACAGACACAGAAAAGCCATCTGTAGACGCGGGTAACAATGATATCCACGCTGACAAGGAAATAGCTAAAAAGAATTCTTATAATTTTCTTGTTTTGGGTCACGACCGTGCTGCAAGCCTCACCGATGTTATGATGCTTGTAAACTACGATACCGATTCCGGTAAAATGACCATAACGCAGATCCCCCGTGATACCTATGTTGAGTTTTCGGACGGTGCATACCGTAAGATAAACGGGCTCTATAACTACTGTATTTCCGAAGCAAAAGAGCAGGGGGTGGCGGATACCAAAAAGGAAGGATGCCGTATGACGGCGGATCACCTGGAAAAGGCACTGGGGATCAAGATCCACTATAGCGCGGTTATGGATCTTGAAGGATTTGGCAGTATCGTGGACAGCATCGGTGGCGTCTATATGTACGTTCCCTATTCTATGCTTTATTCAGATCCAAGCCAGAACCTTTATATCAGTCTTTTGGAAGGATATCAGACCTTGGACGGAAAAAAGGCTGAGCAATTCGTTCGCTTCAGAAGCGGATATGTTATGGCAGATCTTGCCAGAGGCGATGCGCAAAAAATGTTTATGACCGCCTTTGTTGAAGCGGTTAAGAAGAACATTTCAGTCTCAAGCGTGTCCGGTATCGCAAATGCAATACTTGATAATGTGAAAACCGATATGACCCTGTCTGAGATAGTTGATATCGGAAAAAACTTTGTAAATATACAGCTTTCGGATATAACCATGCTCACCCTTCCCGGTGAGGCCTGCATGAGCGACAGCGGCGCATCCTTCTATGTGATCAATCGTGAAAGCGCGGCAATGCTTCTTGACGAGAGCTATAATATCTTCGAGGAAGATATAGAGATCGAAAGCTTTGATAAAGCAGGTATGTTTGTAAACGAAAATGACGGCAATATGCTTGAAATATATGATAAGCCCGCTGATGAGTTTTCCTATGAAAAGCATAATGCTCAGGATGTTTCCGATAAGGATATTCCCATACAGTTGAAATAAGAAAGGATAAAATAATGTCAGAAATTATAAAGAACGATGCACCCATCACTGAAATTAAGCTTGGTGATGAGAAAACGCCTCTTGATATAGCAAAATTCATGGTACAGATACTGGATATGAAAAAGGCAAAGGATATAAAGCTTATCCACGTTGAAGAGAGAACAGTGATCGCGGATTATTTCGTAATAGCAACGGGCAATTCCACAACTCAGGTCAGCTCCCTTTGTGAAGAGGTTGAATTCCGCCTTTCCCAGTACGGTATAGCTCCTACCCATAATGAGGGAAGCCGCGGCGATAGCTGGATCCTTTCGGATTA
>SVQJ01000186.1 GCA_015065395.1 Oscillospiraceae bacterium | reverse complement strand
AAAAGGAGAAAGTCCACAGAAATGAGCTCGTTCATTTCTGTGGACTTTCTCCTTTTTAGGGCCTTTTTGCCTTTTCGCAATCTTTGTCTTCTTAAAGTTCCTTTGGTTCTTTCCTTTCAAGGAAAGAACGAGAAAAAAGGAGCCTTTCGGCTCCTTTTTTATGTCATTCATCAGCCCTTCTGCTCCTTGAGGGAGTTGTTAAGAACCTGAATATAGAAGTCATTGACAGCCTTCTGGTACTTAGTGGAAACTCTTTCGTACTTACTTCTTGCGCTGTCGGGAGACTCAAGAATTGTTGTAAGGTTTGTAACGATGTCGCTTCCTGTGCCGTCGTCCTTAGGAACGATACTCATGATAGCGCAGAAGTCGTATCCAACGCTGGCACGGATGATGTCAAGCATCTCAACGTCATCGGGAGAGTCAAGACGCTGACCCTTAAGAAGGGTATCATAGTACTGGGGAAGAAGAACCTGGTTGGACTTGTATGCCATGTACTCAAGGATCATACCGGTTCTGGATGCGCCGGAGGTGCTTACCTTCTGGTTGTATGTAGTGGGGATAGCGAAGAGGGAAGCAAGCTCGGTGATGTTATGGTAGTAGTTCTCCTGGTACTCATCGTACTTAGGAAGGGGAAGGATACCGTAAGGAGTTTCCATGTCACGGAACTCGCCGGTGATCTGAGCGGAGCCTGTGAGGAATACGCAGTGGCCCTTTGCGAAGAAGGAACGGGTGTACTCCCAGGGATCGTTATAACCGGTCATATCGGCGCCGTCGCTCATGGACTGCCAGTCAGGGTTGTGGTCGGTGTTGGAGAACACGCGGTTGATCTTCTGACCGATATCAAGGGTCTTATCGTTGAAGTAGCTGAGGAGGTAAGTGCCGTCATCCTGCTTTTCAACGGTGGAAATGCCGCTTGCGTAAGCGAAGCTGAGTGAGCTTGCGCCGAGGATGCCGTAAACGTCGTCGGTACCTGTGATCTTACCGTCACCGTTAAGGTCGTTGGAAACGTGCTGAACCATCTTAAGGAAGGTGTCGATAGTCCACTTGCCGTCGCGAACGAGCTGGTAAGGAGAGCCATAGGTGGTTTCAACGTTGTAGTCCTCTGCAACCTGCTTGTTGTAGAAGAGGAGGTCTGCCCATTCAAGAGAGTTCATGGAAATATCGTTGATGAAGATGTAGAGGTTTCCGTTGATGCTCAGATCTTCAACAGCGGAGGGAGACCAGTAGGGCTTTGTCAGGTCGATGTGGGGAAGGTTGTTAACACTTGCAAAGAAGTTCTCAGGGATAAGGGCACCCATTTTGTAGCCCCATCCGTAGATAACGTCAAAGAAGTAGTCACCTGCCATGTAGTAGCTCTGGAGAAGCTCTGCGGGAGCGCCGTCCTGAACGTTCTGCTTTACCTTTACCTTGTAAAGCTCTTCAACAGCGAGATTACGCTTGTAAACCGCGTCGGAGATAGTGTCACCGGTAAGGCTTTCAGCATCCAGATAGTTACCGCCGTAGTAGTCCTTTGTGCCGGCCTTCTGCTGAACGAAAAGGAAGGTGAAGTCTTCGCCGTCGAAATCGCCGGAAGCGAAGTTTCCTACATCTTCAATGTCTGTGCCAGGGCCGGGTCTTACATTCTTGACGGGACCTGATTCCGCACAGGATGCAAGAAGAGGGAGGCAAAGCATAGCTGCGAGCAGCAGTGCAATGAGTTTGATGGATTTCATTTTTTCATCTCCTGTATATAATAAATTTTATAAAAAACTCAGTCAAGCTCGCTCTTTATTGCGCGAGTCATAAGATTATGAATGGCATCCTTGGGGCTTGCGTTATTCATGACCGTATCGTAAACGGCATCAATGATGGGCATGCTCACCTCGTACTGCGCGGAAAGCTTCACCGCCGCTCTCAGCGCGTGATAGCCTTCAACCACCATTCCCACTTTCTTTGAAGCCTCCTCGTAGGAGAGGCCCTCTCCGATATACTGTCCGCAAAGATTGTTGCGGCTGTGGCGTGATGTGCAGGTAACGATAAGGTCGCCGATGCCGGCAAGGCCGCCGAATGTGCGCCTGTGGCAACCCATGGCGAGACCCATTCTGGTCATTTCCGCAAGTCCGCGGGTGATAAGCATTGCAATGGTATTATCGCCGTATCCCATGCCCCGTACCATGCCTGCGGCAAGGGCAATGATGTTTTTCAAGGCACCGCAAAGCTCAACGCCCTTTATATCGGTGTTTGTATAAACTCTCATGCAGGAGTTTGAAAAAAGAGCTGCAACCTGCTTTGAGCATTCCTCGTCAATGCAGGCGGAAACGATGGAGGTGGGGATGCCCAGGGCAACCTCCTCTGCGTGGGTGGGACCCGAAAGAGCAACCAACGGAACCTCATAAGGAACCTTGGATTTTGCAAATTCATCGGCGATGACCTCGGTCATGGTGAAGAGGGTATCCGTCTCCAGACCCTTTGCAACGTCGATGATTATATGCTCATCCGTGATATAGGGAGCCACCTTGTTTGCGGTGGTGCGTATAAACGCCGAGGCAACTGCAAAGATTATGAATTTGTTATTGGAAACAGCTTTGGAAATATCTTCTGTATATTCGATAGCATCGGAAATATCGGCTCCCGGCAGATTTTTGTGCCTGTTATTTTCGCGAAGGTATGCAAGTTCGTCAGGTAACGCAGACCAAACCGTGACGCTGTGACCGTTTTCGCTGAGGATCTTCGCCAGAGCAATGCCCCACGTGCCTCCTCCCAGTATTGCGGTATTCATATCGTTACGATCCTTTGTGTGTATTTTTTGTATAAAAATAGCCGAACCCATGTAAACATAATTATACGCAATTATATTACCACACATTTTTGAAAATTGCAAGTGTTCGGGAGAAATATCATCCCAATTTTGAAAATTGTTTTGTTTTTGGCATCAGTGTGCGGTATGCCTTGACTTTGAATTACTGCTGTGATAGTATATAATGAGAGTATCTCCTATTGTTATATATAGGGTGGAAAGTAAAGAAACATACAAAGAATACAGGGTTTGATCTGAAAAAATGAAAAAAAGCAAGGAATTATCAAAGGATAGCGCTTCAAAGCAGGGCGCGGGGAAGAAAAAGAAGGTTCGGGGCCGTATATGTGTAAGGCTTTTGTCCGTTCTTTTGGGACTTTTTGTGTTTTTCACGGCGTCCTATGCCTTTGTTGTTTATTCTAATATCCCGTTTATTGCCTATTGGCGCACCATTTGGATAGAAACCGCAATGTCCACGAAAAGCCACCAATGGCTTGCCGAGTGGTTCTTCCCCGATGATGTGGTGGATGCGGTGCTTGCCGATAAGATAACGGGTGAAAACGTCGTCGGCGGTGCCGATAACCTTTTGTTTCTTGACGGAAGCGCGGGGTATGATGAAAACGCATTCAACGATCCCTCTCAACCTGATGAGCGTCCCGCGGATATCCTGGGGCAGAAGGATCTCAAGGTAGGGGAAAAGGACAGTGCAGGCAATACCGTTCTCATTAACGATATAGATGAGGGCCTGGTCGTTTGTGAGATCGTGGGAAACAATTATAAGGGTCAGATAATGCTTATAGACGATCCTGCAAGAGTATATCTGGGAATGACGCTGTATCCCGGCGAAACGGGTATGCGTATCCTTGATATGATGGAGCATTACGATGCCGTTGCGGGAGTTAAC
>SVQJ01000185.1 GCA_015065395.1 Oscillospiraceae bacterium | reverse complement strand
CGAACCGGTACGGTATTGCTACCATCGGATTTTAAGTCCGATGCGTCTGCCAATTCCGCCATTCCGGCACACTGACACACACATCAAACGCTGCCCTGCTTTCGATGCTCACATATTATATCACTATTATTTACCTTTGTCAACCCCTATATTCAAATTTTTTATAAGAATTCCAAATAACTCTTTTTACAGTGCAAACAGATCCGCCGCTTTCAATCTTTTCGGCACAATTCCCGGCTCTGCTGTTATGATGCTTTTCTCCCCATGTGCATTATCTCTGCCTTCTTTTCGGTCCTTTTGCCTTTTAGCTATCGTTGTTTTCTTAAAGTTCCTTTGGTTCTTTCCTTTCAAGGAAAGAACCAAAATCACCTTTTATCTTCCCGTCAAACCGTTATTTAACGGGACGGTGAAGATAAACGTGTTAGCCTTCCCCCGTAGATTGGGGAAGCTGTCAGCATTAGCTGACTGAAGAGGGTTGATATCTGAAAATACAGAAATATCAACCCTCTTCTCCTTTTTTATTTTTTCTGTTTTTTCGCCGCCCTTGCAACGATCTTCCAAAGTGCAAAAACAGCTATGGCGTTTGGAATTACCATAAGATAGTTGAACATATCGGTAAGCTCCCAAACGAGATCATTTGAAAGAAGGGAGCCAAGGAAAACAAATCCCACGGATATGACGGAATATACGATCAATCCCTTTTTCTTGAAAAGATACATAAAATTGATCTTTCCGAAGAGGCTCCAGCTTATAATAGTTGAAAAAGCAAAGAACACAAGACACACAGCAACAAATATATTTCCCAGATTCTCACCGAAGAGCTGTCCGAAGGCTATCTGCGCCATATTTCCTTTGTTGACACCTGCTTCCACACCGTCTGCAAGGATACCGTCGCCTACATAAAGAGTAGATATAACCACCAGCGCCGTTATTGTAAGAACGATGAAAGTATCTATAAACACACCTATCATTGCTACAACGCCCTGATCGTGAGGCTTTTCTACCTTCGCAAGTGCGTGGGCATGGGGAGTGGAGCCCATTCCGGCCTCGTTGGAGAAAAGGCCTCTCTTTGCGCCTTGACTTATTGCAGTCTTCAACGCAGTTCCGATTCCTCCGCCGATAATGGCACGGGGATCAAATGCATATTTGAATATCAAAGAAAAGGTTTCTGGAATATAGCTTATACGGCTTACAATAATAACAAGGCTTCCTGCAATAAACAGAAGTGCCATAGAGGGAACCATCTTTTCTGTTACGGATGCTATTCTGCTTGTTCCTCCGATAAAGATCAGAACACACAGAACCGCAACAACTATGCCAACGATCCAAGGAGAGATATTCAATGCATTGGCAAATGCCTCGCTCATAGAATTGGACTGCACCATACCGCCCATGAATCCCAAGGCAAGAGTTGCCGTTACGGCAAAGATACCTGCAAGAATTTTGCCAAAGGTGCCCTTAAACGCCGTTTTTATATAATAAACCGGGCCTCCGTGTACATTGCCCTCGCTATCCACGCTTCTCGTTTCCTGGGCAAGAACTGCCTCCGCATAGATAGTTGCCATTCCGAAAAACGCAATGACCCACATCCAGAATATTGCGCCGGGGCCGCCTGCAAGTATCGCACCGCTGGCACCTACGATATTACCGGTGCCCACCTGAGCGGCGATGGCTGTGGCGAGAGCCTGAAAGGAGCTCATACCGCCCTTTTGCTTTCCGCCCCTAAGAGAAAAATTGCCAAACACCCTTTTCATGCCCTCACCAAAGCAACGCACCTGCACGAAACGGGTAGCAACGGTGAAGAAAACTCCCATACCAATGAGAAGTATCACCAAAACATAATCCGCAGTATAGGAATTGACGGTTCTGACGATTTCAAGAAGCTTTTCCATAATTCCTCCAAATAAAAATAAAAAAGTTGCCCATAAGGCAACTCCGGAGAAAACAAAGATATTTGTTCCTAACTCTATCCTTTCGCCTGAGAGATTCAGCCTTGAGATCAAAGCCTTGCACCTTCGGCACCCGTATATTTCGGGATTCTCCAGAGTTTCCTCCACAGCCGGTTTTATCCAACTGCTTCACAGGATATTTTATTGACAGCATTCTATCACATTTTCCCTTTTTCGTCAATAGCTCTTTTTGATGATATGCATATTTATATACTTTCAACAATACATATCAAAACACAGGCACGCAAAAACACAAATTGCAAAAAAATTGAAGAAAATACAAATTTTTTGGTAAAATCCCTTGACAGCACTGGGGTTTAATGATATTCTTTAGGTGAGTTAGCAGAAGCTAACTGTGAATCATGAGGTAGCAAAATGAACTTGACGAAAGCAACGGCAGGTAAAGAATACATCATCCGCGACATAAACACCGATGATGAGGAGCTTGAGAGCTTTCTTTTTTCACTGGGCTGTTATTCCGGAGAACCCATTACGGTGATCTCTCACAAAAAGAGCGGATGTGTGGTCTCCATAAAGGATGCAAGATACAGCATCGACAAGGATCTGGCTTCGGCAATACTTATCTGAAAAAGCTTTTGCCTGAGGCCTTAACTTCAAAGAATCGGTTAGCCGCCGCTAACACAATTAAACGATATGGTTTACAGCGAACTTTACATATCTGAGGAGAAAAGCATGAGAATTGCCCTTGCAGGTAATCCCAACAGCGGTAAGACCACCATGTTCAACGCGCTCACCGGGCGAAACGAAAAGGTGGGCAACTGGGCAGGAGTTACCGTTGAGAAAAAAATGAGCCCCATAAAGAAAAGTCTTTGCGGCGAAAAGGATATTATGGCCGTTGACCTTCCCGGAGCTTATTCCATGTCGCCCTTCACAAGCGAGGAGAGCGTAACAAGCGAATATATCAAGAACGAAAACCCCGACGTAATTATAAATATAGTTGACGCAACAAACCTTTCCAGAAGTCTTTTCTTCACAACTCAGCTTCTGGAGCTGGGCATCCCCGTCATTATTGCCCTTAACAAAAGCGATATCAATGACAAAAAGGAAACGAAAATAGATAAGGATGCTCTCAGCCGTATGCTCGGATGCACCGTTATCGAAACAGTTTCCACAGGAAGCCACGAGGGCCTGAGGGATGTCGTTTCCGCCGCCACTGAAACCGTTGGAAAGCTTCAGAAGGCGCCTTATACCCAAGGAGATATCGACCTTAGCAACAAAGCGGCGGTCAAGGAAGCGGACATAAAGCGTTTCGAATTTGTAAACATGATAGTAAAAAAGGTCGAGGACCGCAAGGTCCTCACAAGTGAGAAGAACTATCATGATAAGATCGATGCCGTCCTCACAAACAAATGGGCAGGCATTCTGATTTTCGCCGTGGTTATGTTTGCGGTATTCTGGATATCCCAGGCAGGCCCGGGAGCCTGGATAGCAGACTGGCTCACAGGGCATCTTGAGGTCCTCCAGGGCCAGATAGGCGATCTCATGGGAGATGCAAATCCCCTGCTCTACGCTCTGCTTATAGACGGCATCATCGGCGGTGCTATCGCCGTTATCGGATTCCTGCCTTTGGTCATGATAATGTACTTTCTCATCGCTCTCCTTGAGGATTGCGGATATATGGCAAGAGTTTCCGTTGTGCTTGATCCTATTTTCAAAAAAGTCGGCCTCTCCGGCAAAAGCGTGATCCCCTTCGTTATCGGAACGGGCAGTGCCAACCCCGGC
>SVQJ01000184.1 GCA_015065395.1 Oscillospiraceae bacterium | reverse complement strand
ATCGGCAGAGTTTGTTTTTTGTCACGCTTTGCTATGACTTTTCTGCGTTCTGCGCCTTTTTCGACAGTCTGAGAGCCTTGCAAAATTTGCAAGGCTCTTTTGGAACATCTCACTTTGTTAAAGCCTTTCGCCTTACGGAGTAACTCCGGGACGGCGTGAACCCTCTTCATAGAACTGGGTCATAGGATTGATAGAGAAATCACAAACTTCGGGAAGAACATAGATATCACTTGAGAAGATATCAAAATCGTTGGCATCTATGTAGTCATACATCCATGTGTATCTCTCTTCATAAACCTTTCTTGATTCTTCGTCTCCGTTTGTATACATATCATCATAGGAAGCAGAAAGTCCCATGAAATCACAACACATAATGAGAGTTTCCACACGGCGTGCCTGCTCGGGATTTTTTGCTTTTTCAAGGGCAGTTGTAAGAAGTGCTCTCATATACTCATAATTTTCTGCAAGATACTCGTATGAGTACATATCGCCGGGGCGGTCAAAGTTATTTACCCAACAGGTACCGCACTGATCTCCCGCCTCGGTCTGCATCTGAATATACTCAAAGAGCTCCTCATATCCGTCGCCGTAATACAGATAGAGATACTCCTTGATATATTCATTATACTGCTCATAGCTCATATCAGGCTCCCACATCATTTTGGAGCATATATACGCTTTGAGAGATTCGAAGCTGTAGGTACGTCCTCCGCCCTCATAATAGAAGCCGGTTACGTTACATTCCTCCACGAGGAACTTCATATTGTAATAGTAGTTCGGGATCATGGGGCTGCAGCAAAGATAATAGTGATATGTTACGGGATAGATCCAGTACCACATTTCCGCGCCGGATTCCTTACAGAACTGCCCCCATGCCAGGAGTGCAAGACGGTTATTGGTGTTATAGAGGCCTTTGCCGTCGCCGTCAGGATCAAGCTGACCGCCATCAGGATAGCATTCTTCCACATTAAGAATATGATTATCACAGCCTGCGCCGCAATACATAATGATAAGATGCTCGTTGGGACGGACGGTTTCGGGAATATCATAATTATAAAGGATAGTATAAACCTTCATGCCGGGATAATACTGCTGAATATCAACAGCCGCACGGTTTACCATATTGATATAAAGACCGGAATAACCCTCTGCGGGTACGCCCTTCTTTTCGTTGCCCAGAGCGGTCTGTGTACAGAAGCGACAGGTATGATAGTTCTGATTGTCACAAATAGAGAAGGACATTGAGCTGATGCCCTCTTCAAGATAGAATTCTCTGCCCCAAGCATTGACAAGCATATCAATGGTTTCGCGGAAGCCGGTGAAAAGCACCTGATAATCTGACTCTTCATTGTCTAGCAAAGAAGCACAGGGATTCCATGCAAGCTCGTTTTGCACGAATCCGGAATCGTGCTTTTCTTGATATCTTTGCGAAAGCGTCTTAGTGCCGTCATCGGGAGGCATTATTCCGGTTGCCATGGACCAATAATAGCCGAAGGAATGGGCATTGATAAACTGAGGTCCCGTCTGTGTCCCGAAGAACATATCTCCGTTTCTGTAGATCTGGGTTCCGTTCATCTTTCTTGCCAGATAATATCCGGGCTCATGACCGTTTGTGAAGGTCTGTCCGCAGAATCTGAAAACGATCTTCGGAACGTGCTCTTCAAAGGCTCCTTCGGGAATATCGGCAAATCTGGTCTTATACATAAACGTTTCATCACAGGAATAGAAGCGATATCCGAGATACTCCTCCAGTATCTCATAAACCGCATACATATTTCCGCGATATGTACCGTAGATATTAAGATTTCCGTCTACGACCTCATATTTATAACCTTCAACTCCAAGCTGCTGACCGTATTCACTGTTTAGTTCAATATTATTGAAGTATATGCCGTATTCGGTGGAAGATGTAACGTAGGACAGAGGAAGCTCAACCCCTGTAGCCTTTGCGATATACTTATAAAAAGCACGGTAAGCAAACCAAATATTACTATCTTCTCTTTCTCCCTCGGGAACAACAAAGCTATACTCGGAAAGATCGTTACCCGCAATGGTGAGCTTATATAATGAAAGCTCATCTCCGTAATCTGCAGGAGATGCTGCTCCGGAAAGACAAAGCTTGATATAATAAAGGTCCTTAGCATCAAACTCTCCCTCAGCTGTGAAATCACTTGCCTCGGGATTCATATCATATCCTTCAAGCCCCTTTACGTTAGCCGTCATATAAAGAGCATCCTTTGCATCGACAGTTCCGTCCTCATTTACGTCACCGAGAGCAAACGAATCGTCAACACGGAATTTCTGCGTGACATCAACATCGCGTGCCGAAACAAGAATTCCCAATGATGAGACAAGCATCGATATTAACATAACCACTGATAATACTTTTTTCATACTGTATCCTTTCCGCCTTACGGCAGTTATTTGCGGCAAATCCGCTTTTATGAGCAAATTATATCACACACTTAAGTTATTTACAAGTATTTTGGCACAAAATCAGCTTTAATTTAGCCCCATCTTTTGTGTGATTCTAACCAAACTCATGATACTTTTTACAAAAAAGCTATTGACAAAGGCTTTTGGTAGCTTTATAATAACACCATAAACCGTTGAACAAGAGTAGTAATACGATCCAAAGCTTTCAGAGAGCCGCAGGCGGTGGGATGCGGTAGCACTGCTTCGTATGAATGGACTTGGGAGGGCAGCCCGAACCTAAGTAGGCGCTGACGGAAACTCTAACCGTTATGATGAGAGCGCATTTTGCGTGCGTGACATTTTCCTTGGGTGGCTGACAGTTTCTGTTCCTTCGGAACGGGAACTTTTTTTGTTATTTTGAGAGGTATTACATGTATTATTCCGGCTTCCGATGGTGACGCTGACACATTCACAGCGATTTTCAAAAAATATTTATACATAACATATATTCAGGAGAAAAAAATGAAAAACTACAGAGATTTTGATAATTATATTAAGCACTTCCCCACCGCCGACGGATATTTCGGGGAATTTGGCGGAGCATTCCTTCCCCCTGAGCTTGAGCCTGCCTTCAAGGAAGCTGACGATGCCTATGAGGCTATCTGTCACTCTGCTCAGTTTATAAACGAGCTTCGCAGAATAAGAAAGGAATTTCAGGGCAGACCCACACCCGTTTATCACTGCCAGAGACTTTCCAATATGTTCTCAAATTGTCAGATCTATCTGAAGCGCGAGGATCTTAATCACACCGGTGCTCACAAGCTTAACCACTGCATGGGAGAGGGTCTGCTTGCAAAGTATATGGGCAAAAAGAAGCTTATAGCCGAAACCGGCGCAGGCCAGCACGGTGTTGCTATTGCAACCGCTGCTGCCTATTTCGGAATGGAATGTGACGTATACATGGGCGAAGTTGATATAGCAAAGCAGCATCCCAATGTTATCAGAATGAAGATGCTCGGAGCAAACGTTATCCCCGTTACCCACGGCCTCAAGACCCTTAAAGAGGCGGTTGACGCAGCCTTTGAGGCATATCTGAGAGAATATAAGGACGCTATCTACTGCATAGGAAGCGCGGTCGGCCCCCATCCCTTCCCCAAAATGGTAAGGGATTTCCAGTCAGTTGTGGGATACGAGATGCGCGATCAATTCTTTGAAATGACCGGTATCATGCCCGACGCTGTATGCGCCTCCGTCGGCGGCGGCTCCAACTCCATAGGTACCTTTGTTCCCTTC
>SVQJ01000022.1 GCA_015065395.1 Oscillospiraceae bacterium | reverse complement strand
ACCGTTGGAAGAGATGTATACGAGGGAAGCTTCAAAACTGCTGAGAGCACAAGATTTCTGTATATACCCGGCGTAGTCAATGTTCGTGATATAGGCGGATACAAGACTCTTGACGGAGAATACATAAAGCAGAATATGATCATCCGCGGCCCCGAGCTCGACGGTTTGGGAGACCCTGATTCCTTCCTTGTAAGCGGATACGCTGAGAAGGTGAAAAATGAATTTGGCTTCGTATACGAGATGGATCTGAGAGCAGAAACAACATTCGTAGGTGAATATGTTTCCCGTCTCGGTGAAAAAGTTAGGCATGATTTTTATAATGCTTCCTTTAACGGCGGCATTTTCACAGATTCCGGCAGAGAATCGCTTAAAAAGATATTCTCTGATCTGGCAAAGCCTGAGAATTACCCTATGTATATCCATTGCACAAACGGAGCAGACCGTACCGGAACGGTAGTATTTCTGATCCAGGGAATATTGAATATGTCCCAGAATGATATGATCCGTGAGTATCAGATGACCGGATTTTATAACGGTAATTTTGCTTCTTCCGCAAATATGGATATCATAATAAGCGGTCTTGAGGGCTATGAGGGAGATACCCTTGGCGAAAAGATCGAGAGCTTTCTTACAGATACTGTAGGAGTTACGAAAGAGGAGATCGAGTCCATAAGAAATATCCTTCTTGAAGATTGATCTCAGCGAAATAAAAGCATTTGAATGAAGGAGAACATCCTTATGGATGCAAGCAAATACAGAGTGGGATATTTTCCCGTGTCTGATAAATACAATAAATGGGTCAAAAAGGATCACATAGAAAAGCCTCCCGTGTGGTGCAGCGTTGATATGCGGGACGGAAATCAAAGCCTCGTTATTCCCATGAGCCTTGAAGAGAAGCTTGAATATTACAAAGTGCTTTTAGAGGTAGGCTTTAAGGAGATCGAGGTCGGCTTTCCTGCGGCAAGTGATACCGAGTATGAATTTTTACGAACGCTGATCGATAAAAAAATGATCCCTGCCGATGTGACCGTGCAGGTGCTTACTCAGTGCAGGGAGCATATTATCAGAAAAACCTTTGAGGCGTGTAAGGGCGCACCTAAAGCCATAATCCATTTTTATAATTCCGTGAGCGTCGCCCAGCGTGAGCAGGTTTTCAAAAAAACGAAGGATGAGATAAAGGAGATAGCCGTTGAAGGCGCAAAGCTTGTTAAAAGGCTTGCGTCAGAATATGAAGGGGATTTTCGCTTTGAGTATTCTCCCGAATCCTTCACGGCAACAGAGCCGGAATATGCTCTTGAGGTGTGCAATGCCGTCCTTGATGTTCTTGAGCCGTCCGAAAGCAATAATGTTATTATAAACCTTCCCGTAACCGTTGAGATGAGTCTTCCCCATGTTTATGCCTCTCAGGTGGAATTCATGAGTGAGAAATTGAAGTACCGCGAGTACGTCACCCTGTCTCTTCATCCACATAATGACAGGGGAACGGGAGTTGCCGTTGCTGAGCTTGGACTTCTTGCAGGTGCTCAAAGAGTAGAGGGAACGCTTTTCGGTAACGGAGAAAGAACGGGAAATGTTGATATAATAACCCTTGCAATGAATATGTATTCCCACGGTGTAGACCCCAAGCTCGATCTTTCAAATATGCCTTATCTGGTGGAGAAATATGAAAAATGCACCAGGATGCGCGTGTATGAAAGAGCACCCTATGCAGGAGCTTTGGTATTTGCCGCCTTCTCCGGAAGCCATCAGGATGCCATAGCAAAGAGCATGAAGTACAGGGAAGAAAACGGGCTTGAGCGATGGAATGTTCCCTATATTCCCATCGATCCGTGCGATATCAGCAGAACCTACGATTCAGATGTTATCCGCTTCAATTCCCAGAGCGGAAAGGGCGGTATCGGTTATCTTCTTGAGCAGACCTACGGTTATTCCCTGCCTAAAGGTATGCGTGAGCATCTCAGCTATCTGTGCAAGGGTATCTCCGATAAAGAACACCGAGAGCTTAAGGCGAACGAAGTGTTCAATATCTTCAAGGCAAATTATTTTTCGCAAAGCGATCTGTCCATCGTGGATATGCATTTCTTCCGTAAGGGAAAGATCGTGGAAACAGAGATCGTGTTTGCAAAAAAGGGCATAGAAACGATCGTATATGCCCAGGGTAACGGTTCTTTGGATGCAGTCAGCAACGCCCTTAAGGCGTTTACGGGCGTTCAGTACGAGCTTCTCGTATACCAGGAGCATTCGCTGGAGGAGCAGGGCTCAGGAAGCGTTGCGGCGGCTTATATCGGGATCAAGGATAAAAACGGCAATATGAGCTGGGGCGCGGGTACGGATACGGATATTATCCATGCCAGTGCAAACGCACTTCTCAGCGCATTTGCAAATATGCAGTAAACAGAAATACGGCAAAAATAACCACAAAGGAGAAATATATGCTTCTTTCAGGTGCAGATATTCTTGTGAAAACTCTCATAGAACAGGGTGTGGATACGGTTTTCGGTTATCCGGGCGGTCAGATCCTCGATGTTTATGACAGTCTTTATAAATGTCAAAACGAAATTAAACATATACTGACAGCCCATGAGCAGGGAGCGGCACACGCGGCCGACGGCTATTCCCGAGCATCGGGTAAGGTGGGCGTTGTTATCTCCACATCAGGCCCCGGAGCCACAAATCTGGTCACCGGTATCGCAACTGCTTATATGGATTCTGTACCCATGATAGCGATCTGCGGAAACGTTCCCACGGACCAGATAGGTTCGGACAGCTTTCAGGAGATAGACATTACGGGTATCACCTTGCCGATCACAAAGCATAATTATTTCGTGGGCAAGGTGGAGCAGCTTGCAGATACCGTGAGAGAGGCATTTTCACTCGCCGTCAGCGGCAGACCCGGCCCGGTTCTTATCGATATTCCGAAGGATGTACAGACTGCACTTTGTGAATATACTCCCGCGTCCCCCGTCCCCCGTGATGAGGGTCAGGCGGCAAAGGATCTGCGTATAGAGGAGGCTGCCCGTATAATAAATCATGCAAAGCGCCCCTTTATCTATTTCGGCGGCGGAATCCTGTCTGCAGGAGCAAAGGAGGAAATGCTGACCCTTTCCGAAAAGCTGGATGCGCCCATGGCATCGAGCTTTATGGGTCTCAGCGCCGTTGCAAGCAATACTCCCGGGTATCTTGGTATGCAGGGAATGCACGGACGCCATGCCGCAAGCGTTGCTATGGACAATGCTGATATCATTATTTCATTGGGCGTGCGTTTTACCGACCGCGCAACGGGCAACCGTGCGAAATTTGCCGTCAGCGGAAAGATAGTACATATAGATGTGGACGGCTCGGAGCTTTCAAAGAATGTATCGATTGCCTGCGGACTTCGCGGTGACCTGAAGCTCACTCTACAAAAGCTCATCCCCCTTGTTGAAAGAACTCAAAAGCCCCTGTGGCGCGAGCAGGTCGAGCTTTATAAAAAAGAGGAAGCTGAGCTGGAAGATAAAAGAGAAGGAATGACCCCGCACAATATTATAAATGCGCTGAATTCCCGTATCGGCGATAATACGGCTGTTTGTACGGATGTGGGTCAGCATCAGATGTGGACCTGTCAGAATATCCGACTTAAAAGGGAAAGAAGATTTATTTCCAGCGGCGGCTTGGGAACTATGGGCTTCGGCATGGGGGCGGCTATCGGAGCTGCCTTCGCAACAGGTCAGCGCAGTGTGCTCATAACCGGAGACGGAAGCTTCGGTATGTCCCTTGCTGAGCTCTGTACCATGGTAAGCTATAATGTTCCTGCAGTGATCCTGATAATGAATAACGGTGTTCTCGGCATGGTTCGCCAGTGGCAGACTTTGTTTTTTGAAAAACACTACAGCTCAACTGTTCTTGACAGAAAAACCGATTTTGCAGCTCTTTCCAAGGCATTCGGTGCACAGGGTGAAAGTGTACAAAGCACACAAGAGCTTGAAGCGGCACTGGACAGGGCGTTTGCATATAACGGACCATACGTAATAGATTGTGCCGTTGATAAGGACGAGTTCGTTCTGCCTATGCTTCCTCCCGGAGGCAGTGTTGAGGATATAATAGTGAAGGTTGGTGAGTAAATGAACAGATATACAGTAGCAGTATTGGTGCGAAACCAGTTCGGTGTTCTGAACAGAGTCACAAGTATGTTCCGCCGCCGTCAGTTCAATATCA
This sequence comes from Oscillospiraceae bacterium, assembly GCA_015065395.1. GTDB lineage: Bacteria > Bacillota > Clostridia > Oscillospirales > CAG-272 > Avispirillum. The sequence goes on along the minus strand of SVQJ01000022.1, from coordinate 12,227 downwards.
GCTCACTTACCGTTAGTGAGACGGAGTCAAACGAGTATTCAAGAATAACCGTTATGTTCGACGGTGAAGAGGATTATAAGCAGCAGCTCATCAATCAGCTTTATAAGCTTCCCGATGTTTGCTCCATAAAGGAGTTTACCGAGGATGATTCCGTTAGCTGTGAGCTTCTGCTGATAAAAATGGAAAACGATCCTAAAAGCAGGGACGATATAAGAGCGGCTGCAGACGCGTTCAAAGCAAAAACCCTTGATTATTCCAAGGATTCGGTCACCTTCCAGCTTACAGACAGCTCAAGAAGGATCGACGATTTTATAAATCTCATGAGGGATTATACGATACTTGAAATATGCAGAACAGGAGTAGTCTCTCTGGAAAAGGGAAGCACCACCATAAGACAGACCATCAATTTCTGATGTGCTTAAAAACGGAATTTTTCCGTAAACGATTATTGCGTATACGCTTTGGTATTACGGCTTTGCGGGCAGATAGGTGCTTTTCTTTTCCTGAAACGAAAGAACCGAAGGATTTTTAAGAAGTCTATGATATCTAAAAGTCAAAAGGTGCCGCACAGAGCATTTTAACGCGCTGTGCGGCGCCTTTTGACTTACAAACTATAATGAAAAATAAACCGTATTTTATTAATACTCCTTGAACGGTCTTTTCATACGCTGTGCCGTTTTGTATGCTGGAGGCACCCTATGCTAAATGCTTGACATTTGCAGCATAGTGTGATAAAATTAATAGAAATATGTAAAAGGGGGGAGAATTTCTATGGATACTGTTTTACTGTGTCTGTCGGTTTTCCTCGGAATGGCGGCAAGTATTGTGCTTGCGAACATTGGGAAAAGAAGGTGGATAAGGTCTCATTCTGCGCCTTTTTGTGTCCTTTGGTGCGCCGCCGCATATCTGTGCCTCGACTTCATCTATTCAAGGCTGTCCGGCACGGGTTTTAGTCTTTTGCCGAAGACAGGCAGTGCTCTTTCTTTTCTCCTGTTTATATATGTATATGTTTTCCTTGCAGCTTTCGGAGGCATGATTATCGGCTGTATAAGTTTGCGCAGCATTGCTCTGTATATAAAAAGGCTGTTTTTTTCTCGGTTTTTTGGCGTTTTCGTTGCAGTATTCATGGTGTTTAACCTTGGAGTGGCCCTTTTGGGTGTATCTTTTACCTACGAAAGGGATGAATATGATCTTCGCATAAGCGAGATCTGCCCCCACAACTTCAATCTTGCAGAGGACGCTGACGGGAATTTTCCCGATTATATCGAGCTGTATAACGCAGGCGATCGTCCCGTTCTGCTTTCGAATTTTTATCTGAGCGATAACGGTGAAGAAAAGATGAGATTTAATCTTCCTGCCGTAAAATTGGCTCCCGGTGAATATGTAATAGTATGGGCTGACGGATCTGATGAACCTCTGGGCGCGGATGATAGCATTCATGCATCCTTTCGCCTTTCCGATAACGAGACCGTGATCCTTTCCGCCGTTAACGGAAATATATATGATAGCGTTGAGCTCGGCGTTCTTCCTTACAACGTATCTGCGACTCTTGTGGGGGATCGCTATTTCAGCGCATACGGTACCCCCGGTGTGGCCAATGAAAATTGTCTCCTTTATGTGGCCCCCACGCTTGATGCACCGAAGCTCAGCCTTGAAAGCGGATTTTACACCGATGATGAGATAGTTCTTGAGATCAGCGCAAAGAAGGGGTGTTCTGTTTATTATACCACGGACGGCAGTACCCCCGATATTAATTCAACTGAGTATACTTCTCCGATAAAGCTTACCGATGTGAGCGCTGACCCCAATAAATACGTAAGCATAAAGAACACCGTATATGATTATGACGATGCCGAGATATCAGATGATCCTGTTTCGAAGGCTAACGTTATCCGTGCTGTCGCAGTAGACGGGGACGGAAACGTGAGCGAAAGCGTGTGCGGCACGTATTTTGTCGGCGAGGTAGCCCGTGCCTATGAGGGTGTTTGCGTGCTTTCTGTGGTATCCGACCCCTCCGGACTTTTCGGAGATCAGGGCATCTGCGTGACCGGCGGTGAGTATGACCATTGGTATAACAATACGGATAGAGAGACTGCCGCACCCGAAGCCAATTTTATGAAGCATGGCAAAAAGTGGGAAAGGGAGGCGGTCATCCAGCTCTGGGACGAAAATGGAAAAATGCTTCTTGATCAGAACTGCGGAATAAGAGTGCAGGGAAACAGCAATCGACTTTATGCCTTAAAGCGTTTTTCGTTTTATGCCCGCGATATATACAGCGGTGCCGAAACCTTTGATGCGGTCATTTTCGAGTCCGGAAAGGAAACACGCTCCTTTTATACACGTACCGATGAATATGATATTATGGCTCAGGCCCTTGTCGCCGACCGCGAGCTTTCGGCTATGGGTGCAAGAGCCGTGGTCTGCTTTGTGGATGGTGAATTTTATACCTACACCTATTTAAGAGAGCGGCACGACAGCACCTATTTCTCCCAGTATTACGGAGTTAATGATGTTGCCATCGTCACCGAAGGTGAGCTTGATGAGGGAAGTGATGAGGATCTTGTAGATTATTACGATCTTCTTGATATTCTCACGACGGGCGATCTGTCCGATCCTCAGGTCTATTCTCTCGTAGAGAGCAAAATGGATGTGCAGAGCTTTATCGATTTTATGGTTGCAAATATATATTGTAACAATATGGATATCGGCCTTCAGCATAATTTCAAAGCCTGGAGATCCCGCGAGAGCGCCGGTAAAGGGTATAACGACGGCAGGTGGCGCTTTGCCTCCTATGATATGGACGGAGTCGGTTGGAGCTATATCCGCACAGACAGTAATATAACCGAGCTGGATGCTTTCAAATATACCTTAGCTGATCCTGAAAAATACGGAAGCGATGTTACAAGATGGATAAGTATCCCCTTCTTCGGTAACCTTCTGAAAAATGAAATATTCAGAAATCAGTTCATCATCACATATCTTGATATGATGAACACCAATTACAGCATGGACTCCCTTGGCGGCATGATACTTGAAAAATATTCAAAATTCGGGAGCTGGCCCTGGAAGCCTCTTATGACAGACAGAAAGCCCTATGCACTGGAGCATCTGAAATATGCGCTGGACATTGCGGGTGAGTATACCGAGGTCACGGTGAATATAGAAGGTAAGGGCAGGGTGCGTGTCAATACCACCTATGCCGAGACTGATAGCGGCAGCTGGACAGGCACGTATGTCAGCGGCCTTGATATAGTGCTTACTGCCGAAGCCTCTGATGGATGGAGCTTCGCAGGCTGGGACGGGGATATCTCATCTGATGACGGGACCGTTACCGTAACTCTCGGCGAAGAGGGCATTATTGCAAATGCATTGTTTGTTCGGACGGGGGGCGAGGACTGATATGGCAACCGAATACCGTCATGAGTATAAATATATTTGCCCGAGCGCGCATCTCAAGGTTCTTGAGATGCGCTTGAAAGCGCTCCTGCGTGCAGACAACCACACAGGACCGAGCGGCTCGTATCTCATCCGAAGCGTCTATTTCGATACCCCCGAGAACGCTTGCTATTACGAGAATGAGGACGGAGTAGATCCGCGCTCAAAATACCGCATAAGGATATATAATTCAAACTCCGATCGCATCACCCTGGAGCGTAAGGCAAAATGCAGGAGCATGACCCATAAGGACAGCTGTATAATAAGCCGCGAGATGTGCGATGAAATGCTCGCCGGAAGAATACCCGAAATAAAACAGGGTATGTCTCCGCTCCTTGTAAAAATGCTCACGGAAATGCGCTTGAAGGTCATGCGTCCTGCGGTCATCGTGCAATATGAGCGAAAGCCCTTTGTACATAATGCGGGAAACGTGAGAATAACTTTGGATACTGCTATTTCATCGTCCAAGGCCTTTGACAGATTTTTCGATCCCCAAATGCCGAAAAGACAGATACTTGCTAACGGTATGGGGGTTCTTGAGGTAAAATGGGATCAGTTTTTACCCTCGTATATAAATGACCAGCTTCAGATTGAAGGTCTGCAGTGGACCTCATTTTCCAAATATTATTTGTGTAGGAAATATAATGATTACGGAGGAGAGATCAAATGACACTCAAGGATATTTTCAAAAATTCCTTTTTGGAGGGCTATGCTCAGAACGAGCTTTCGCCTACTGCAATAGCTGCGTGCCTCATCATTTCCCTGGTTCTTGGTATTTACATATTCATAGCATACAGATTGCTTTGCAGAAAGTCCTTTTATAATAAGAATTTCAGTATATCCCTTATATCCACAGCTATCATCACAGCGGCGATCATCTTAACGGTGCAGTCAAACGTGGTCATTTCTTTGGGTATGGTGGGTGCGCTGTCCATCGTAAGATTCAGAACGGCAATAAAGGATCCCATGGATCTGGCATTTTTGTTCTGGGCAATAAGTATCGGTATTATCTGCGGAGCAGGCCTTGCAGTGATCGCAGTCGCTCTCAGCATCATAATGTCTGTGGTGATACTTGTGTTCAATGCGATTCCAGTTGCAAAGACCCCCGTCCTCGTCCTCGTCACCACTGAGGAGGTCAAAGGAGAGAGAGCAGTTCTCGGTACCGTGACCCGGTATTGCAAGAGTGCAAACGTAAAGTCCAGAACCTATACCGCCTCCCAGCTTGATCTTGTTATAGAGGTTAGAGGAGCAGATGAGAGTGAGCTTGCAGGAGCTGTGTCGGAGTTGGAAGGTGTAACATCCGTTTCAGTCATAGCGCATGACGGTGAGGTCACGTTCTGAGATGCGTAGCTTATTCGTGAAATAAGTTTTTATTGAGAAAAAGCAGTTGCCGTGGCAACTGCTTTTTCAGTTTTGGGTTGACTTGTGTATATAGGTTTTCCCGTTCTTTCCTTGAAAGGAAAGAACCAAAGGAACTTTATGAAGACAACGATAGCAAAAATGCAAAAATGCCCTAAAAAGAGTGAAAAGCGCCAAAATGAGCTCGTTCATTTTGGCGCTTTTCACTCTTTTTAGATTACGGCACCTGCGGTGCCCAAGCCAAAGCAGAAATCTTCTTTGGCGATGCCTTTTGCCTTGTAATTTTCAGCTAAACCCTTATGTAAAGTTTTTTGCGAAGCTTTTTTTCAAAAAAGCGACCGTTTCTCCTCTGCAAACTTGAATTTGACAGATAGAGCCTCAATGCATCAGAACTTGAGCTGATCACTTTTGTCTGTTTCCTCGCGAAGCTTTTTCAATGCCCGGTTTTTGGTATCCTGCCTGTGCTTTGCAAGCAGATAAAATAATAGTGATATTGAAAAATAGATAAGCGTCTGTAATATGCAAGATCCTATCTGTTCTCCGATGCTTGCCTCCCCTTGGCTTCCACTTTGCAGCTTGCTGAGTGTCTGAGATGGAAGTGCGATCACATAGCCTATCTTAAATCCCGGCAGGATAAATCGTCCTATAATGGAAAAAAGCAGTATATACAGAGCCGCACCTGATAAAAGATTGAAAACAGGAGTTCCCATAGAGACCCGCCCGGTAGTTGAATTCATCTGCAGCCCCGTTCTGTATGAAACCAGTGACAATGAAATACAAACTATTGCTGTGGTGAAAATATAGACCGAAATATCCGAAAGGATATGGTTTGCCGGAAAAGTGAACTGAAAAATAAGTCTCGGTATTCCCGAACAGAAGGCACTTATAATGTTTGAAGCCATGAGAGCCGCAAACCATCGTGAAAGAAGTGTATAATCATTTTTCATACATCTGCTCTCGCTGTTCTGCTATATGGGCTTCTTCAAGACGGCGGATCCTTATTTGCTTTTTCCTTGCCGAAAAGAAAGCGTACATCGAAGCAAACGTAAAAAGGATCGCCTGTAAAACAAGAATGGTTATAAGCCATGTCCTTTGATTTTCGTCGGTAACGGCATTTTCATCTATATCCTGTATTGCCCACATAAGAAGGTATGCGCCGTAAGAAAGCTTTTGAGAAAAGCCGCTTGCCGCTACTGCGATAATGTATATTGCCGTGCATCCTGCCTGCTGGATAAAAAGAAGGGGAAGGGGATACAGCTTTGCGGGGGAGCGGTTAAGGGAGTTTCCCAGATAGTCAAAGCATAAAAGCAAAGGGAGGATTGTTATTACAAGACAGACAAGGTAAAGGGCGATCTTCACATAAAGATGTATACCGAAGTCGTGGTATAGGAAGGTCGCGATCAGTCCGTGGATCGCCAGATCGTGAAAGAGCACCGTGACGAAAATGAAGGAAAGCCATAAAAGCGGATATTTAATATATCTCATTTTCTTTTTTTCCTTTCGGTGATAATGATATCTAAGGAGCAAGAGCAGTTCTGACAATCCGCGTTCTCATGACTGTTTTTGTGTCCGCAGACTACGCAAACCTTCGGCATCTGAAACTGCTCCGGGTGCAACGGGCGTATGTATTCCGTGCCGTATATGTGGACCACTTTATCTCCCGCGTTGTAATATTTCTTTCGTCCCTCAAAGATCTCGCCCTCGTCAAATATCTCAGTATAGTGGAGCTTGCCTCTTTGATCTTTTATAAGCATAAACTGAGCAAATTGTGATACGCTCCTACGGCGGTCTCTGTAATTTTCCTTGATCTCGGGATTCTGTATTTCTATTTTCAGAACTGTTCCCACATAGCTTCTGTCAAAAAGCTTCATGGGTATGCCGCTTATCCAGAACGGAACAAGGAGAATGAGAAAAGCAAATGCCGCAACATTTCCCACCGAGGTCTTGAGAAGGTCGGCGATAAACATCTGTATCACCATAGCGGCGAGTATAATGCCGATAATGAGAATAATAAACCTTTTTATTATCCCCTTTGCTATAAATTTTTTGATCGATTTAGGAATAATTATTTTTTTCATTGTGCTGATCCTCTTTGTTGATTCTTTTGCTGTGCTCTGTAAGCTCTCTCAAAAATCCTCGCAGTGAAAATATGGTGAGTCCCCAAATGCAGTCTCCGTCGCCGATTATCATTTCGCCTTTGGTGGTCAGCTTTCTGATCTCCGAAACGGCTGGATTTATGAGAGCAATGAAAGCGATTTCCTTTCCTTCCCATCGGGGCTGAAATGCGTATTTGAAATTGCAATCCCTTCTTTGTCGGGAGTATAACCTGAAAGGAATGCGAAATATCTGTCCCCACACATTATAGAGTATCATATTGTATTCCTTTGTCAGCGTATTGCCTTCAAAGCGGAGGGTACAGTTTTTTATTAACGATCGGCTAAGAACTACCGAGTATACCTTTTCGCATGTTACTATATAAAAATCGCACTTTTCCATTCCCGTATTTCCCATGAACCATAGAAAATGACTTTTCACAAGCTCAAACCGATGCTCCTTGCAAATAGCATTTATCTTTGTAAAAAGGAGCAGACGCTTTAATAAAAAACGCAGGTATAGGAGGGCTGTTGCGAAAAAAGCAATAAATAAAGCTGCAAACAGTGTTTTCATTTCTCAAGATAAGCATTGAGCCTGGAAATGCAGCTTTGGTATCTTGCTGAATTAACTATAGGGTTTGAGACTTGGTCGGCGCATTCCTTTTGGCACTCTGTAATGTAGTTTCCAAGCACCGTTACCACAGTCTTTCTGTCTGTCTTTCCTCCGAACAGCGCTATAGCAATACCGTTGTGGTTGCGATATGTATTTTTGCCGGAACTATTGCCTTTGTCTAAAACAAGCTTTGCTATGGCACAACAGTTATCGCATACCAATTCGATATTGTCGAGACAGAGTTCAAATCGGCTGTCTCTCAGATATTCAATAGCAAGCCTGCCGTATGCCTCGCAAAGATGATAATGATACAGAAAATCGGGAACGGTCCCTTTGTAAAGCTGTATAAGTGCTATATGCTTTTTCTTTATCTTGATGGCTGTTTTTCTTTCATCTCCCCCAAGGATAGAATATGCTGTGTAAAGGGAGCCAAAGCCTATATTTGCAGAGTGAAAGCCAAACTCAAACCGGTCTCGGGCAATATTTGCCTGCATATCATGATCCGAAAAGATAACAGCCTGCTTGTATCGGCAGCTCAGCTGATCGGGGTAGGGAAGATCCTTGGTTATCTCAAAGGCTTTTTCGCGGTCTCCCATGTGGGCATAAAGCTGAGAGAGCAAGACCTTTACCTCGGATATGAAATTCACGTCCTTTTCCTTCTCAAGAACTGCGAGCAGGAGCTTTATGGCATCGGTGCAAAGAGTGTTGATTTCCTTTGGGTCATGCTCGCATATCCTGTATGTCTCGTTGAGATATTTTACCACCCAAAGAGCGCATTCAAAAAGCAGATGGCTGTTTTCCGGATATTTTTTGGCGAGTCGTTTAAGCTTTTCATAGGATGCTTTTTGAAAATCCCAGCGTTTTTTTGCCATGGCGGGATCAATGCCCAGAGATGAGGAGTGCCACATATCCCAAATCTCTCGATAAGCCTCCTGGATAGTCTCTTCCTCGGGAAGCTCCATGCCGAGAAGCATATCCGTAGAAACAGAGAGAAGCTTTGCCAGAGGGACTATCTGTGAAACGTCGGGCATACCGTGATCGGTTTCCCAGCGCGAGATCGTCTGCACCGAAACTCCAAGCTTTTCCGAAAGAAACGCCTGGGAAAGCCCGAGGGCACGGCGCTTTTCCTTCATGATGCTGCCCAGTGTGGAACCCATAAACTCACCGCCTTTTTTAGTTGATTTATTATATCATGAGATAAAAAACAAAAAAAGCAAACGATTCGCAAAGAAAAATCCCGTTCTGTTTTAATTTTTGCATTCTCTGATGAATTTTATAAGCAATCTTGAGGTTGAGATGCAGGAATTCATGATCTCGAGAAAAATAAAGAGAAAAGCGCAAAGAAATCCGGTGACTATGGGCATCGTACGGCTGATGTCGCCCAGGGAAAACAGAATCCCTAAGGTGAAAAGCAGTGCTGCGAGAAAAATAAGATAGTATTGAGGATAGCAAAAACCCCTGAGATATGATGCTTTGCCTTTTTTTCTGACTATCCTTGCATAAAAGTTTGTGTGATTTGAGATGGGCATATACCTTTTTGCAAGAGTTGTACCGTCAAGGGAGCTTTTTCTGTATAATCCTCGGATCCTTTTTCCTTTTCTTCTGAAATGGAAGCCCTTGGGATAGCTTTTGAATGAGCCGTAAGCGGGAAGCTCATATTCGCAATCGTCCCTTATAAAACGGTCGATATAGGTGCACAATTCTTCCTCTGTGCAATTAAGCTTTATATTAAAGATCATTTTGACTGTATCCTTGTGAGCGCCCTGTGCGCTTCTTTTTTTGCCTCGGCGCAGTAATGGGAGAAGGCCATTATGTAAAGCACATCGCACAGACGCCATTGGGTGTCGGTGTCTCCAACGGAATAATCAGTGCAGGCGTTCATTGCCGCGGCCTTAATCTCGCTGCTGTCCGCAAAGGTCTTTCCGACGGAGATTATCATATCAACATAACGGTGATAAAGCTCACTGTCTCCGATCCTGTCATCGCTCTCATCGTCAAGAGCGCCGTTTATATGCCCGATAAGCGTGCATATATTTTCAAGGGAAAGGCATTCCTTCAACATATTTATTATAACGATCCTTGCAAACTGATCCTTGGAATAAACTCTGCCCTTGGGCGATGAAACATAACCTCTTTTAACCCAGTTCTGCACCGTGTGATTCTCAAGACCTGTCATGAGCGCTATCTGCGACAGGGTAACTCCACCGGTGGCAAATATGCCTTGAAAAAGAGTTTTGCTTGCTCCTCTTTCCAAGGTCTCAGCTTCTATAACCGTTCCGGGAAAATTCATAGTTTGTCCCTCCTTTATGCTCTTCACATCTTGATTATAACATACGGTCGCGTGACCGTCAATAGAGGTGTAGTGACTTTGACGTTTTTTGTAGCCATGCACATAAATGCAAACTGACTTTTAGTCATTATAAATAGGTAAAATCAAAAAATAATATTCCCATAGACACGAGAGAAATGTTGTGATATAATATAATTTACGATCAAACCCGAAATAGGTAAAGTTGGAGAAGATCATGTATAAAATTGTAAATAAAAAGGTGCTCAATCCCTTTGTCGTCATGATGGATATAGAAGCTCCCCTTGTGGCAAGAAAGGCAAAGGCAGGACAGTTCATTATTCTCCGTGTTGACAGCGATGGTGAGAGGATACCTCTCACCGTTGCGGGGTATAACCGGGAAGAGAGCACCGTTAAGATAATTTTTCAGATAGTTGGTGCCAGCACAAAAAAGCTCTCTTTTAAAAACGAAGGCGAATATATAAGCGATTTTGTAGGCCCTCTGGGAAAACCCACGAAAATCGATGGGCTTAAAAAGGTGTGCATCGTCGGCGGCGGAGTAGGTTGTGCCATTGCCCTTCCCGTGGCGCAGGCACTTTCGGAAAACGGCTGTAGGGTTCATTCCATCATAGGCTTTCGCTCAAAGGATCTTGTTATTCTTGAGGATGAGTTCTCTGCCTGCTCGGATAAGCTTACCGTTATGACCGATGACGGAACTTACGGTACCAAGGGCGTTGTAACGGCACCGCTTAAGGATGCCATCGAAAGCGGAGAAGAATATGACGAGGTTATAGCGATAGGCCCCCTCGTTATGATGAAATTCGTCGTGGCAACCACAAGGCCCTATAATGTTAAGACAACCGTCTCAATGAACCCCATAATGATAGACGGAACAGGAATGTGCGGCGGTTGCCGTCTCACCGTCGGGGGAGAGACAAAGTTTGCTTGCGTGGACGGCCCCGATTTTGACGGCTTTCTCGTTGATTTTGATGAAGCTATGCAGCGTGCCAATATGTACGGTGATTTCGAACGGCACGCTTATGAAGAAGCCTGCAATCTTTTCAAGGGGGTGGAAAGCAATGGCTAATATGGATCCGAAAAAGAGTCCCATGCCTTCCCAGCCTCCAAAGGTTAGAGCACGTAATTTCAGCGAGGTAGCCCTCGGATATACCGAAGAGATGGCACTTTCGGAGGCAGCACGATGCCTTGGCTGTAAAAATATGCCTTGTGTTTCAGGATGCCCAGTTAATATCCATATTCCCGCTTTTATCGAAAAGGTGAGAGAGGGAGATTTTGATGGAGCATACGAAATAATAAGCCGTTCTTCCAGTCTGCCGGCTGTTTGCGGCAGAGTTTGCCCTCAGGAGAGCCAGTGCGAGAAAAAATGTGTGAGAGGAATAAAGGGAGAGAGCGTCGGCATCGGCAGACTTGAGAGATTTGTGGCCGATTGGCATAACGAGCACAGCACAAATTCGCCCAAGTGCCCCGAACCAAACGGATATCGGGTTGCCATTGTAGGAAGCGGCCCTGCAGGACTTACCTGTGCAGGCGATCTTGCCAAACGCGGCTATAAGGTGACGGTCTTTGAAGCGCTTCATACCCCCGGCGGCGTTCTTGTGTACGGTATACCCGAGTTCCGTCTGCCGAAGAGGATCGTGGAAAAAGAAATCCATACCTTGAAGCTTTTGGGCGTTGATATTGAAACAAATGTGGTTATCGGAAAAACGCTGACGGTGGACGAGCTCTTTGAAATGGGCTACAGCGCAGTATTTATCGCCAGCGGCGCAGGACTTCCGAAGTTTATGGGGATTCCCGGCGAGAGCCTGAAGGGAGTGTACTCAGCAAACGAGTTTCTCACAAGGAGCAATCTTATGAAGGCGTACCTCGCCGAAAGCGATACCCCTATCATGAAAGCGAAAAGAGTTGCAGTGGTAGGAGGAGGAAACGTGGCCATGGATGCAGCAAGAACGGCACTTCGCCTGGGCGCAGATCACGTTTATATCGTTTACCGCCGGTCTCTGGAGGAGCTTCCAGCCAGACGGGAAGAGGTGGAGCACGCAATGGAAGAGGGCGTGGAGTTTATGCTTCTTAATAATCCCACCAAAATTCTCGGCTATAATGATCCCGATGATAAACGTGATCCTAAAAACGGATGCGTTTCAGGGATCGAGTGTATCAGAATGGAGCTTGGCGACCCCGATGAAAAGGGAAGAAGAAAGCCTGTGCCCATTCCCGGCAGCGAATTTATCCTGGATGTGGACAGCGTGATCATGTCTATAGGAACATCTCCGAATCCCTTGATCAAATCCACCACCGAAGGCCTTGCGGTGAACAGCCGCGGTGGCATTATAGTGGAAGAACATACGGGAAAGACCTCGAGAGAGGGCGTGTACGCCGGCGGCGATGCCGTGACCGGCGCCGCAACCGTCATCCTCGCCAT
>SVQJ01000183.1 GCA_015065395.1 Oscillospiraceae bacterium | reverse complement strand
TTTTGCTTTTCGTTTTTCGGGTCTCTGTCGTACCTTTGTACGCCGACGAGCCCCGAAAAACGAAATCTGCATCCTTCACGACAGCCCGAAGCAGCTTGTCGATACTTTATCGACAAGCTGAAAGACGATTGTTTTCGCAATCGTCTTTTTTCTTTTTCAGTAATATTCGTCTTCGGCGGGTTATGGAATGCCTTTGAAACCAAGCCTTATATTAGATTTAGATCTCAGAATAAAAATGCAAGCTTTATTTCCTCCGTATTATCCTCGGAATATTCTATCTCCTCGGATATGATGCGCCCGAGAGTGCATATATCCTCAAAATTAACGGCATTCTTTGCCTTTATCGCAGTGGCGAGCAATCTTTCGCAAAAGAGGCAGAAGCCAAGGGATACAAAAAAGGTGTTTTCGTCCCGGGCACCGGTGCAATGCCGATAAACAAAATATGCAAGGGCACGCTCCAAAGCCTTTTCTGCGTATTCGGGAGTACAAAGATCTGATGAATACCGAAAAAAAACATCCCTGTGGTCTTCATTCAGATATTCAAGGGAGGAAAGGATATCTCTCCATTCCTCATCAGAAATGCACGAGGGAGAGATTTCAAATTCACCGTATATCTTCTCAAGCTTATCACTGTAAGGCATATCGGAGGCAAAAAGCACAGAATAAATTTTTTGAATGGGAACATAAGGGTCAAATCCGATCTTTTCATTCTCACCATCAGTTTCTCCTGTCTCAATAAATACGCCGTATTCATCCGAAGAAAAAATGATCCTCGCCGCCGCCTCGCAAGCCATACCGAGGCCGACGAACATTCCTCTCTCATTTATATTATAAAATCTGGGATGCTCGCGGCAAATATCACATAAAAAATCCTCAGAAAGCTGCGTTATTATACGGCAAAGCCCGTTTTCACTGAGATGGGGACATCTTTCGCCGATACCGAGGCGAAAATGGGGAACTTTAGCATCATCGATGCTCTTCCTTATCTCGTCAGCGTAATCAGCCTTAAGAGCTCTGTACTTTTCCAGCGTCTCGCTGTCAATATCTATTTCCCAGCCGATGCAGCAGCTGTGGCGGCATCTGTCTGCAATACAGGAAAAATCACTGTAATATTTCGGTGCGTAAATCTTCATAGATTCAAAGGTCCTTATCTTTTTATGGCTAAATTATAGCAAAAAAGATCCTCGGTTACAATACGAAAACAAGTTTTCAACAGCCCCTTGTTGATTGCATTTTCAAACTTAAAGGCTGAACAGCGAAATATTCTCCCTGTAGGCATCAGTATCCGTTTTCATAAGTTCCTTTGCAAGGGCCGCCATAGCTGCCCTCTCCCCCGAAAGGGCACTTTTTGCCCATTTTTCCCGCCCGGCAAGAGGAACCGCAAATGCAAGAGCCGATGCCGCACCCAGAATAGAAGCAGTCTTTGCCTCCTCACCGTATTTTTTGCCTAAAAGATCAAATTTCTTTAATACTTTTTCGATCCTGTCCGTCCCGTAAAGATATGTAAGCTCCAGTATTGCCTCTTTTCCGTCCTTTGTTCCAAAAAGATGATGAATAATAAACGGAGCTGCAATTCCCAGCCCCTTCAGCGCTCCTACCTTTGCTCCCACAGGAGCCTCATCTGTTTTTCCCATGTATTTTTGGCAAAGATTCATTACCGAAAGTGTTACATATCGACGTTTTTTCGGAGCTATACCCATGATGCTTCTTGAAACGTTTTCAATATATTCCGATATTTCTCCCTGCGGACATTCAGGATATAATCGCCCTTCAAAATCAGTCAACGCCTCCGCATAGTGATACGCAACAGGATCTCCGTCCCCCATAGGGCATATAAGAAAGCAGGTGTTTTCCTCACGGGAAACCCGCTCTCCCAGCACGTTAACATAATCGTTATATGCATTTATGCTCTCTATCCTTGCACTTCTTCTTTGAAATGTCTCATCCCCGACATTTTTGAATTGCAAAACTGCCTCAGGAGAAAATCCCTGAGCATCAAAGGCAAAGCAATAACGGCAAAGATCGGTATTCATACATATAAACTGAGCTTTATTCCCTCCTTTGGAATGTCCGGATACAGTTATGGGAGCTTTGGCATCCAGGGAATATTTCTGCGCCGTTTTCATAAACCAGTTTAACGCTTCCACCTGGGAAGGGGTTGCATGATCGTTGTCTTTCCACGTCTCCGTTGAAACCTTCGCAAACGGGTCGTATATATAATATCTGTTTTTCCGGGGTATCCCGGAAAGCCCCTCTCCGTTATCTATCCACTCCAGGGAGGCGGTACCTCTAAAAACCACGGACATCTCCCCATCGGGACGCAAAAAAGCACACACGTTAAGCTTTCCCCTTGAAAACTGATGATCTGCGATTAAAGTGCTTTTCAGATAGCTGCTTTTCTCAATAGCCCTTTTTACCCGTATCAATCCAAGCTTTTCTCTTTCTGAAAGTAGCTTTTCGTTGCTGCGAAGCTTTTTATCAAGGGCAAGCACAGCGGCTTCAAAGCTCTCTCCATTTTTCAGTCTTCCGATATACGGCAATAAATACAATGCCGTTGAAAAAATAACCTCAATTTCCGCTCTCGCAGCCGTTTCTTTATCCATACCGTTTCTCCAATGCAGATATTTTTAGCATTATATGAAAAAGATCGGCATCTGACACAATAGGCTCCTTTGATAAACGCTTGGATCAACAGAAATTCTAATGAGCTTTTTTGAACGTCAACTCGATCGTATAAAACCTTGAACAGCACCCGAAAAAATGAAGCATTGGCTTCGCCAACATGAAGCACTCGCTTGCGCTCGTATGAAGCAAAGCGCACTTTCGTTCTTAATATGCCGAAGGCACGCTTCATAGCCAAAGGCGACTTCATTCTTCATGCGCCGCAAGGCGCGCTTCATTCCGCCAAAAACAAAAAGAACGTCCCAAAGGGCGTTTCAGCTTGTCGATAACTTTATCGACAAGCTGTGCTTTGCGGAGCAAAGCTGCCTTTTCGAAACTTGTCAAGAAAAATGGTCAGATAGAAGAGTGAAGAGAACAAAAAGAAACGACAATCTTCTGTCGAAAATTGTCGTTTCTTTTTGTGTAATAACACACTCGTTAATACAATGAACTACCGAAAGTAGCAATTGTGCATTGTCTTGACGACTTGTTTATTTAATGGCCACTATGACCACCGCAGTTATGTGTGCCGCAACCGTGGTTGCCGCAGCTGTGAGCACCATCGTTGTGCTCGTGATCGTGGTGGTCGCACTTGACGTTAGGATTATAGCCGAGATTGTTCGCAAGATACGCCTCGACCGCTGCATCGCAAGAACCGCTGACACCGCCGTAGAGCTTGATGCCCGCCTCCGCAAGAGCCATCTGTGCGCCACCGCCGATACCTCCGCAGATGAGAATGTCAGCGCCGATGACCGTTAAAAGTCCCGCAAGTGCTCCGTGTCCCTGACCTTCGGTATCAACTATAGTTTTTGATACAATCTTGCCGTCCTCTACGTCATATACCTTGAACTGTTCAGTATGTCCGAAGTGTTGAAAGATCTGTCCGTTTTCGTAAGTAACTGCAATTTTCATATTTTTATACTCCTTATCATAAATTACATTTCCCAGCTTCCGAGCCAATTGGAAAATTCCATATAAATCTGCTGCATCTCAGCAGTAAGCTCTTCCCCTTTGTTCAGCGTGAATATCCAATCCTCTTTGCCAAACTTTTC
>SVQJ01000182.1 GCA_015065395.1 Oscillospiraceae bacterium | reverse complement strand
TAGGATCCTCCTCAGGATATCTTCCAAGCATTACAGGATCGCTCCAAAGGGTAACGGACCACATCCACCACTCCTCATCAAAGGAGAAATAGCGTGCTCTTGCCGCCTCAACGTCCTCGGGACGGTCCGTGTCCGGAGCGCATACGTCGCATGAGGGAGCATAGCCGACTATAGAATCCTTCACATGCTTGCGTATCTCCATAACTGCCTTGCCGTGGGAAAGCATTACGTTATGACCCATTCGGATAACATCTCCCGTTGACATCTTTATTCCGGGAGCGGTGCTTCCGTTCTTATGACCCTCTCCAAGGAAGCACTGAGGCTCATTGAAGGTCATCCACATCTTACAGCGGTCTCCGAATGCTTTTGCGCAGACCTCGGTATAGTATCTGAACCATTCGCTTGACTCGGAATTGAGCCAACCGCCCTTATTATAAAGTGCAAGAGGATAATCCCAGTGGAAAAGGACGATACAAGGAGTGATGCCCTTTGCCAAAAGCTCATCTATGAGGTTGTTATAGAAATCTATGCCCTTCTGATTCACTTCTCCTATACCGTCAGGAAGAATTCGGGGCCATGAGATGGAGAAGCGGTACACAAAGCCCTCCCCAAGCTCACTCATAAGCTGAACGTCCTCTTTATATCTGTGATAATGATCGCAGGCAACATCACCGTTATGCTCTTCCTTTATCTTGCCGGGAATATGGGAATAAACATCCCAGATAGAGGGGCCCTTGCCATCCTCAAACGCCGCGCCCTCGATCTGATAAGCGGCGCTTGCAACGCCCCATGAAAAATCTTTTTTGAAGCTCATCTTTATATCTCCTTTTAATTTATACAATTTTTGTCCATTGGGCACAGTCTCTTACCCAGGCTGAAATGTGGACATGGTTTTTATTATCCTCACCAAAGGCTATACCGTCCATACACACGGAAAGTCCGTGGAAGCCGAACGGATATATATGCACTTCCGTCGGTATGCCCTTTTCCATAAAGGCACCTGCCAGAGTGAGCGCATTTCCCACATGCACCACCTCATCGTTTGCCGTATGCCAGATAAATGCAGGAACAGCCTTATCCGTTACGTTTTTATCGGGAGAATACAGCGCTATCTCCTCCGAAGACAGCTCGCTTCTGCCTGCGACGAAAAAGCGGCTCAGCTCATGGGAATATTCCCCGAGGGTAGATGCCCCGTAGCAGACCACCACGCCTGCAGGACGATTTTCACCATACTCCATGCCCTCAAATGCAGCTATATCACGCTGCCACATAGTGCCGATGGATGCGGCAAGATGCCCTCCTGCGGAAAATCCGCAGACGAATATCCTGTCCGGATCAACATTATATTCCTTAGCGTTTCTCTTTATATGGGCAATCGCCATTGATACGTCCTTGATAGATACGGAAAGGCTTGCCTTCTCTCCCACCGTATAGTAGAGAGTGAAGCAATTAAAGCCTCTGTACATAAAAGATCTTGCCACAGGCTCGTCCTCGTGGAGAGCGCAAAAGCTGTAGCCTCCTCCGGGGAGGATGAGCATACAATCCCTGGGCGGAGTGTTTGTGTACTCCTCTGCCACGTAGGTCTTTAAGACCACGTTTTCGTTATCTTCTCTTAAACTGATCTTTTTGGAAAGCATATATTTTTCCTCTTCAAAGATTATCTCAGTTATGCATTTCGTGATGACAAAATATCATTTGCTCGTGTCTGCAAAGATCAACTTTGTCCATTCACAGCAATCATCCACCCAGTGTGCAACGTGGGGATTGACGTTCTCCGGTATATTGCATCTTGTTTCCTCCGTTGCCACAGACATCCCGTGAGGCCCGAAGGGGTATACATGAAGCTCTGTGGGAATTCCTTTTTCAACGAGTGCCTTCGCCATTATGAGAGCATTCTGCACCTTCACATCGCCGTCACTTGCCGTATGCCAGATAAATGCAGGAACTGTATCGGAATCTATATGCCTATCGGGAGAATACACTGCCCTCTCCTCAGGTGTTGGATCCCCCTTTCCCGTCACCAATCTGACGCAGATATCATGGGAAAACTCGCCAAGCGTTGATACCGCATAGCAAAGCACCATGCCGGCAGGGCGGTTCTCCCCCTTCTCCATCCCCTCAAAAGCGGCAATATCCTGATTCCAGAAAACGCCTGCGCTTGCCGCAAGATGTCCTCCGGCGGAAAAGCCGCAGAGAAAGATACGCTCAGGATCTATATTATATCTTTCTGCATTTCTTCTGATATGGGCGATCGCCATGGAAACATCCTTTAAGGGACGGGGAAAACGGGCATTTTCCTCGCCTACCGAATAATACAGAACAAAGCAGTTAAAGCCCCGTGCCATAAACGCCTTTGCCACAGGCTCGCTCTCCCTCTCCGCGTGCCCGTAATAGGCTCCTCCGGGAAGGATCAGCATACAGTCCCTGGGAGCAATATCCGCCATATCACCGTACTGCTTTGAAACATAGGTATCGAGGCGGACATTCTTATCCCCTTCATTTTCTCTGAGAAAAATACTCTCGCAAAGCATACTTCCCTACCTTTTTCAACCGTATATTTCGGTAACGCCGTATAAAACGATCTTGCTTATACACCCATTTGAATCAAATCCTAAAAGAGCGTAGCAATAGCTTCCGTCTTCATTGACAAAGGTATTCTCATCCGGCGTAATAACAGTATATTCATCGTTTTCAACGCCGTTATCAACGGTAACGTAAAGTGAAGAAATATGAACGTCCTCTGCAAGGGGTAATTCAAATACCATTCCTTCAAAGGCATCCTTAGCATCCTTATCATAATTTGATGGGAGAAGAGTAAGGATCCCGTTTTCTTCCTTCTCTATACAAGCGGCAGTTGGAACATCCCTTATGTAAGAAAGGGCAAGGGCCGGTTCCTCTGAGATATCGGAGGCTTTTTCACTTTTGAAGGTGCGGACAGAGTCATCGGGAAATTGCAGGACCAATGAGAAATCATCGTAAAAGAGAACCTTTATTGTTTCATCCTGAGTATCAGCGTCACCCATAACGGTTATAGTACGGTCGTCCTCGTTATAGCTGTATTCCCAAAAAATATCGTAATAGCCCACGGGGGAGCCGCAGGAACAGTAATAGGCAAATTCACCGTCCTTGTGAAAGGAGACGTTCTCGGTGCAGGACAGATCCGGCTCGGAGCTTTCCCAATCATGATCCCAAAGGAAATCGGGGTAAATACCATCTTTGGGCTCTTCGTTTTTATTTATTTCCTGTGTTTGCTGGGATCCGTCTTTTTTTGAGCTCGCTTTTTTATCGTTTCCTTTTGCAAAATGTATAAATACGCCCAAAAACAATAAAACAATTCCCAAAGCGATACAGGTGATCGCAATAGCACGGGTTATTCTCGTTTTCATTCCTTGTTTTCCTCCCTTTGCTTTCTCGCTCTTTCTGCATAAAGACGGCGGCGCGCTTTCTTTGCTTCTTTTTCTGCCAATTCCGCCGATTTTCTCTCATAATATTTCTCAAAAAGATCGGGGCGGCGCTCACGGGTCAGCTCTTCGGCCTGAGCTACGCGCCACTCGTCTATTTTTCTATGATTTCCCGAAAGAAGCACCTCCGGCACCTTCGCGCCTCGGAAATCAATAGGCCTCGTATACTGGGGATATTCCAGCAGATCATTTTCAAAGCTTTCAATCTCATAGCACTCCGCCTCCGAAAGCACTCCCGGCAAAAGTCGGGAAACGCAAT
>SVQJ01000021.1 GCA_015065395.1 Oscillospiraceae bacterium | reverse complement strand
TTTTGCAAGCTGTTTTGATTGAGAAAGGAAAACAAAATGTATTGCGAAAAATGCGGAAGAAAAGCGTCTGACGGAGCTCTGTTTTGCCGACGGTGCGGAGCCCCTATCCCTGTGGACGAAGAGGAAGCTGCCAACATTGAAGAGCCTGGCAAAGAAGCTGATAATGTGGTGCCGGCGCAAAACCATACGGAAGTATATGCGGATGAATACGCCGATAGTCCCGACAAAAACATGAAGCGCGGTGATGAGGTATACGATACCGAGTTGCCCGAAGATCAAAATATGATGCATTTAGAAGGATATACTGAGTATTCAGATTATACTGACTATTTGGATAATACAAACGAAGAAAGCAGTGCTGACAGCCGATATTCTTGTCGGTCGGATGCCTTGGATAAAAAATCAAACTACCCCATGAAGTGGTATAAATTCACCATTTATTTTCGTCTTTGGATGTCGATGATAGGGTGTATCATAGCGGCAATAACCAGAGCCTCCGGCGGTGTATGGGGGAATAGCGAAGTTGTTGAATATATTTATGCGGAATATCCGCAGCTTGCAGGGTACGATATTATTATTGCCATTATTTCTCTTGTGACGATTTTTGTTGCTCTCGGTGCTCAGCGGGCTCTTGCAAATTACAAGAGATATGCGCCGTATATTTTATACGGAATGTATGCTCTTGATATTTTTTCAAATATTCTGTCCGTAGTAAGCATATCGTCACTCCCGGAGGATCCGTCATTCAGAACCGGCTATGAATATGTACAGATAACGGTTGATCCCACGCCTGTCAGCATATTTATCATTGTGGGAGTTTGTTTCCTTTTGGCGGAGATGATTTACTACAGTAACAGAAAAGATCTGTTTGTTAACTGATTGAAGATTGTCGGGCTAAGTATGAAAAATAATAACGGACGTGTGCCTGTAGGCAATTATATTCTTGCGGCCATCGAAGCCTTTTTCGGTGCAATGATGCTTTCTTATGCGTCGGACAAGGAAAATACCATCTCCTATGTTTTTGATGCTGATACGCAAAATGAAGTCAAGCTTTTTTATATCTTCGGCTGGATCCTTCTCGGTCTTGCCGTTGTGAGTATTGTGGAGGCGGTGATGAAAACATTGCAGTCTCCCTCAACCCCGAATACAAAGCCGAAGCGATGTCCCGTCTGCGGTGAATGGATAATGGGGCACACGGGAAAATGCCAAAGCTGTGCAAACCGTTATGAAGCAGAAAAGGCGTCAAAAGGTCTTCTTGAAAATAACGAGGCAAAAAAAGAAAAGGCGTATCTGAGCGAGAAACGCAGAAAATGTCTGTTTTGTGATATGCCCATCGGCGATGATGCGGATTTCTGCGGCCACTGCGGACGCAGACAGGACTGATCAAAAAGAAAGGAATCGGCTTGATAATGGTGGGAGAAAGCAAAGAAATGCACCCTCTTTTGAGGCGGGCTATCCATTTTCTGGAGGAAGGAAATTGGGCTTCGGCTGACGATTACTGCGAGCGGGTCCTGGATATGGAACCCGAAAATGCCTATGCCTACGTTATAAAGCTTATGGCGCGGGTTAGGGTCTGCCGGGAGACTGATCTTGTAAATGCCAAAACTTCATTCAGGGAGTGGAATTCCTTTAACAACGCTTTGCGCTTTGCAGACGAGACACTGAAGGCTCGTCTTCTGACGTATCTCTCCGGGGCCGAAGATGGCATTGAAGAGCGAGAGCGCTTGCGTTTGGAAAAGGAAGCGGAAGAGCAAAAAAGAGCCCAAGAAGAGGAAAATGAAAGAACGTATCTGAAAGGGTTAAATTATCAGGATGAGGGAACTGTCGAAACTCTGAAGCTTGCTATACGTTTTTATGAGGGACTCGGTGACTACAAGGATTGTGCGGAGCGCCTGCGCTTTTGCCGCGAAAGATTGGAGCTAAAGCAGGAAGAGCAAAAGAAAAGACAGCTCGAAAGGCTGAAAGAGGAGGAAAAAGCAAAAAAGAAAAAGGTGATCGTTCGATGTGTGATCCTGGTACTTCTTGTAGCTTTTGCGGTTATAATTTGCGTAACCATCAATACGCAGAACGAAAAAAAGGCGAACAAGATAGAGCGCAATTTTGCGGGAATGTCCTTTGAAGCTTCATATATGAATGTTTTGGACAAAACAAGCGGCGGTACCATCGAAAGCGTTACTGAAATGACGCAGACACAGGATGAATATACATTTGCAGATGACGGCAGCGCCATTCTTCACACAATAGTGTATTACGATAAAGAACCTTTCCTTACGAAGAACGGGGAGCGCCAATGGGATGATGTTTCCAGTCGTACATCAAATGTAAGATGGGGAAATGTAAAGGTTTCCTTTTTTGGTAAGATAACCGTGGAGATAGACGGGGATGTGTGCGAGCTGGAGGTGGATTCTCAGAACAGACCTGTAAGCATCAAAATTGGCAAAGTAAAATATAAATGCAAATAAATGAAAGGACAATAAAATGTTTTGCGAAAAATGCGGAAAAAAGATATCGGATGATGCGCTTTTTTGCGGTCATTGCGGTTCGCCTGTGCCTGTTTACGACGAGGACGAAGATGCAGGCGGGGAGATAAACGAGGAAATATATCCCGATGAGTATGCTGATGAGTGTACAGATGATTTCTTTGAACAAGCGAGTGGATCTGTTAAAAGTGAACAGGCAAACAGATCTTACGGGGATATGCGAGAGTCTGAGGCGGTGTGCTTTGAGCCTGAACGGAACGAGCAAAATGACTCCCAGGTGGATAAGCGTATCGGAAAGATGTTTCTCGAATTTTTCAAAACGCCTGTATTCCTGATAACAGCGGGGCTTATGATCTATAAATGCATAAAGTATTTTGTGGATTTTGATAAAGTGGGAAGTGTTTTGAATTCGCTTTTTATCACATTGGAAGAGATGGGCGAAGACACGTCTTTGCTTGAGGTTTCAAGGTATATGCAGTTTGCGGCGAATATTTTACTTATTGCAGGTTTTTCTCTTATAGTTTTTGCGGTGGTCTCCAATGCTGTCAATATTCTGAGAAATTCTATCCTTTCTGTTTTCTTCGGGGCTATACTCTCCAGCGTTGCTTTGTTTATAAACGCTTTTCAGTTGATAGGTGTTTATTTGGAGGATGGGGAGAAGCTTTTTGAAGATGTGCCTCCGGAGATCGGCTTTGCGTTGTTCCTTTTGCCGCTGGCGGTATGTGTATTGGGCTTTGTTTATACAGAGCTTGCGATCATTGCATACGGTGCAAATAAAAGCATGATTACGGGAACGGTGCAGAGGACCCAGAATATGAAATTACATTGGAATATGCTTATTTTCATTCTCATATTAATAGTAATTATCTATTCCGTTGCTTCTTATAATAAGGACTTTGAGATCAAGTTTACCTTTGAAACATTTATCCAGATTGCTACCTGGATCATGGCAATAGTAACCTCCGTCTCTTACAAATGGCGCTTGGATGGTATAAACTGGTAAGGATTAGATATAAAAATATTAAAAAGCGAAGATTTTAACCGGGACGGTAGAAATCTTCGCTTTTTTGATCATTCGGATCTGCTCTCTTGTTCTTTATCGGAGAAAGTGTCATTCTCTTTCCAGAAATCAAGGGTGGCTTTTTCGTAGCTTTCCCGGTCCACGAGATAGCTGAGGCAATGGTCGGCCCCCGGAACTACCAGGAGCCTCTTTTTGGAGGTGCAGGCTTTATAGTTTTCATAGGTGTGGGTGACGGGGACGAATTTATCGTCCGTTCCGTGGATAAACAGGATCGGAACCTTTGATCCCTTCAAGGCCTCGGGGCAGGAATAGTCGGTGGAGCGCATCTGTATTTTTTTATGGCACATATTGCTTGCAACCCCCGAATAGAGGACGTAGGGAATATGGAGATTGTTCTGCACCACGTGCTTCCATATTGCGTGGGGAGATGTGAATGCTGCATCTGCCATTATGCCGCGCACGCTTTCAGGGTGCTCGTCTGCCGCGGTCATGAGCACTGTGGATGCTCCCATGGAAAGGCCCGCAGGGTAAATGGGGAGCTTTCCCTCTGTTCTTTCGTTTACCCATTTTATCCATTCCATACAGTCAAAACGCTCCAGAAGTCCGAATCCCATGTATTCGCCTCCGCTTTCTCCCTGGCCGCGTTGCTCGGCAAAAAGCACGCAGCATCCGTTTTGAAGCCAGAAATTTGCGATAACTCCGAAATCCTGCGCCCAGGTGCTTCTCCAGCCGTGCATTGCCACGATAACTCTTTGGGGATTCTCCGGAACGAACCAATGCCCAACGAGGGGCGTTTCGTCAAAGGATGTAAGCGTCACCCTTTCGTGGTCTGACTGCTCCAGGGCTTTGGCGGTATCGGTAAGCTGGGAAATAATATTGACAAGCTCGGGAGAGCCCATTATCTTATCCTTGGTTTTGTTCACTGCCCTTGGCGCCTTTCTGTCCATAGCCACGGTCATGAGGCTTTTGGCTATCACATGGTGAACGGCTCCTGCACATACCGCGACGGCGGCGGCAACGCCGGATGCTATGAGTATATTTTTCGTGTTCTTTTTCATGGCGTTTATCATCCCTTTCTTTACTACTGTAATTATAACCTTTTTTTGTGTACGGAGCAATAATTTTGCGTTTTCTTTTTATTAATTTATCGAGGCATCCTTTTCGTCGAAAATATTGCAAAGATGCTTTGCTTATGGTATAATCTTATATTATAGATTTTTTCTTATTTGTGCTTTGAGGAGGTAGGAATTTGAAATTTCTTCATACAGGAGACCTTCATCTGGACAGCCCTTTTTCGGGCCTTGACGTATCAAAGGCTGAGGCGCGCAGGAGAGAGCTCAGACAGACCTTTTCAAAAATGATGCGCTATGCAAGGGAAGCAGAGCTGGATATGGTCATTATTTCAGGGGACCTTTTTGACGGCTCGTATGTGACCCGTGAGACCGTTTTGCTTCTGGAAAGGGAGTTTTCCGCTCTTTCCTGTCCCGTTATAATAGCTCCCGGCAATCATGATCCCGCAAGCGAGCAGAGTATTTGGCAGAAGATGCGTTTTCCTGAAAACGTGTATATTTTCAAGTGCCAGGAGATGACAAGATTCTCCTTTGATGAGCTTTGCGCGGATGTATATGGCTACGCTTTCACCGATCCCACGGTCAGCAAATGTATCATTTCCGGTGCCTGCGAAAGAGCAGACCGTATAAATATTCTGGCAGCTCACTGCGATATCACCTCTCCCATAGGGCAGTATGCTCCCACTCCCGTGGCAGCTCTCCGCGCTTTCGGTGCGGATTACTGCGCTCTCGGTCATATTCACACTCCCGACAGTGCAAACGCCGCTCTTGGAAATATAGGCGCTTATTGCGGTTGCCCCGAGGGGCGCGATTTCGGCGAATGGGGCGAGAAGGGTGCTTTGGTGGTAACTGTTGATAAGCAGGATGGCAAAGCAAGTGTTAAGACCGAAAAGGTGCGATTTTCAAGAAGGGTATACAAGATAATCACCGTAAATGTTGACGGTGCGGCGGATGCTTCCTTCATTGCTGAGAGGATACGCTCCTTTGTATCCGAAAGCTCTCTTTCTGAGGAGACTCTTCTGAGGGTGATCCTCGTGGGCAGCGTCGATCCTTCGTTGATAATCAACACGGCCGTTCTTTCCGAGGATGCGCTGGGCCTTTTCCATCTGGAGGTGGTGGATAAAACCTCCCCCACGTGGAATTCAGAGGATCTTATGGCAGAGGGCGGCATAAGGGGCGAGCTTTACAGAGTGCTTCTTCCGAAGCTTGAAAGTGCCGATGAAAACGAGAGAGCAGAGGGCGCTCTTGCGCTTCGTTATGCTCTGGGGGCGCTTAACGGCGATGATCTTCTGGAAGTGTAAAAAGGAAGGATATATATGTATATTAAAGAGCTGTATATAGAGACCTTCGGTGCACTCTCGGACAAAAAAATAGAGTTTTCCAGAGGGCTTAATATAATCGAGGGTTCAAACGAATCGGGCAAGAGCACGGTTTGTATGTTTATAAAATTCATGCTTTACGGGCTTTCCGGCAGAGGAAGCGACGGGGAAATGTCCGAAAAGGCAAAATACGTCAGCTGGGAGACCGGCAGAGCTGCCGGAAAAATGGTCATTTCCACCGGTAAGGGCGAATACCTGATCGAGAGAAATCTTCTTTCCTCAACGGATTCCCAGGGACAGATTCAGTACAAGGAGCAGCTTGAGGTAACCAATACGGTAAGCGGAGAGCGGGCATTTAAGGGACAGGTTCCCGGGGAGGCTATTCTGGGCTTTCCTGAGGAGATGTTCGTTAACACGGTCTTCGTCCGTCAGATAACGGGCAGCCGCATAGACGGAGAGGGAATGACTGAGGCTATTGAGAATCTTTTGCTTACGGGAGATGAGAATCTCAGCGTTAAACGGGCCGTCGACCGCCTGGAGAAGGCAAGAAAATCTCTCATGCATAAAAGAGGGACAGGAGGAAAGCTTCAGCTTGCCATGCAGGAGGAGGCACGCCTTGAGGCGCGTCTTGAGGAGGCAAAGCAGGGCAATGCCGGCATTATCAGCTATGAAAACGAGAGGGCAAAGCTTGATGCCCTTATAGCCAAGCGCACTGCCGAAAAGGAAGAAAATGCTCTTCTTTGCGATGCTTCGGAAAAACTTGAAAGGGCAAAGCGCCTTTCTGCGGCAAGAGAGCTTTCCGCGACCATAGATGAGCTTTCTGCCGAGTATTCACAGCTTGAGAAGTACGGAAATCTTTCCGAGGGCGTGGGCAGGATAAAAAGCCGTGCCGTGAGACTTGAAAATACGGAGAACCGCCTGAAGGCTCTTCGCCGTTCTGTTCCCATCCTTCCGGACCCGTCCGACCGTATGAGCGAGGCTGAGATTGCCGAGGCTGAACGGGAAAAGGAGGAGTGCCTTGCAAAGAACAAAAGGTGCAGCCTTTTCACAACTCTTTTTGCGGTGTTCTATGCTGTGGCACTTATTTTTGACGTTCTTTTCTTTGCGCTTCCCAAGATCCCCGGATTGGGCTTTGCCGATAACTCAGTCTTTACGTTGATATTCGTATCTCTCGGCGGTGCTTTCCTTCTTGCAGCGTTGGTCTTCACCTTTGTCCGTATGGCATTGGGCTCATCCATCAAAAAAATACTGAAAAAATGGGAAAGCGAAAACGTTGCCCGTCTTGAAGGCAGGATCGACACTGCCATAATGAAGGCCCGCATTTTCGTAAGGACCGAGGCGGAGATCGCCGCAAAGGAAGCGGAGATCGCTGAGGCTGAGGTGGAAAGAGATTCTGTTCTTTTCGCTCTGCGCGAGGCGGCGAGAGTGTTTGTGAGCGACGAGATCGCGGATACGGATATACTTGTCAGCCGCTCCCTTGAAAAGGCTGCTGAGGTGGCAAAAAGAAGAGAGGAGCTTCTTTCTCAGCTTGGAATGGCAAAGGGCGAGATCAATACATACAGCGATGTTCTTTCCGATGATATGGGAGAGAGGGTCGACCGTGAAGCTATGGAAGTGCTGGAGACCGATGTGGGTCAGAGGGCAAAGAGCTTCGGTAAAAGAGATGTTGAGCTTGCAAAAGAGAAAAAGAGATTTGCGGAGAATGCTCTTCCTCATCTTCTTGAGCAAAAGAGAGAGGTTGAGCTTTCCCTTACCCATCTCAGAGCTACCACTCAGGATAGCGCAGCTATTGCCGCATTGCTTGACGGCAACCGCCGTGAGATAGATACCATGAAGAAAAACCTTCTGGGCATTGAAAGCGCGAGAGAGGCTATCATCGTTGCGGGAGAGAGGCTTCGTGCGTCTCTTATGCCCCGGGTCATCAGTGAAGCCGGAAATATGCTCTCCGATTTTACCGACGGCAGATATGCAAGCGTTTCCGTGGACCGTGAATTCAATGCGGTCCTTACGCTGGACGGAAAGAGAAGAGAGCTTTCGTATATGTCCCAGGGAACGGGCGATATTGTATATATAGCTTTGAGGAGTGCTCTTGCAAAGGTTCTCTTTGCCAATGATATGCCTCCCATCGTTTACGACGAAAGCTTTGCAAGGATCGACGAGGAAAGGCTATCCGGTATTATGGCCCTTCTTGATTCCTCTGCACGCAGGGGAATGCAGTCTTTGGTCTTCACTTGCCGCAGGCTTGAGGGCGATATTGCGAAAAAGTATGATAAAGCGAGCGTTACAGAGCTTTGATTGGATTTTTTAAGAAAGGAATTGCATAATGGATACCGAATATCTGAAAAAGGTGGGACTTTACGTTCTCAGTGCCATTGCATCTATAGGAATAGTTTTCTACCTGGGTTATCATATATGGCAGTCCTTTTCAAAAGAGATAAAAACCGTTGTTGCCGAAAAGGTCACCTACGAGCAGGTGCTGGAGGCTGAGGGCGTTATTTTCAGAACCGAGACCGTTCTTGAGGCAGGGACGGGAGCAAAAAGCTCTATACCCACGGTGAGTGAAGGGGAGCATGTGAGAAAAAGCGGAGAGGTGGCAAAGCTGTATTCCGACTTTTCCCCCGATACCGTTGCCCGCATTGCCCAGATAGAGGATCAGCTGGAGCTTATAAAGCTGCTTCGTGACGATGCATCCCTGAGCCTTCGTGATACGGCAAATATCGACAGCGAAATATATGCCATCCTTGAGCAGATGAGAGAATATTCCCATTTCGGAAATGCCAAGGGTGCGGTGGAGCTCAGAAAGGCACTTATCTCCGCAATCGGCGAAAGATCTGTCCTCACGGGGAATTATACCGATGTAGAAGGTGAGATCGCGGCTCTTGAAAATGAGAAAAAGGAGCTTATGTCCACCCTGGGAAGTCTTTTGGGCACGGTATATACCCCCGTCAGCGGATTCTATTATTCAGAAACAGACGGATATGAAAACGTTTTTAAGGCAAGCGAGCTTTCCGATATAACTCTTACCGATCTGCGAGCTCTTCTTTCAAAGGAGCCGGAAACGAAGGGAACAGCAGGAAAGACCGTCACCCAAAGCCGTTGGTATCTGGTATGTATGCTGGAGGAATCTGAAAAAAACACCTACAGTAAGGGTGCAAGCTGTAAGGTGCTGTTCAAAAACACGGATATAACTCTTGAGATGGATGTGGAAAACGTACTCAGCGATAAGGGTGGGACCGCACTCATACTCAGCACAAATATGATGCCGGAGGATTTTGATTATCTGCGCCGACAGGAGGTGGAGATAGTCAAGACCGAGTATTCCGGACTTCGTGTTCCCATCGGTGCCGTAAGAATGGTGGAGGGTGAAACGGGAGTGTATATTCTTGATGTTACCACCGTTTCCTTCAGAAGGATCGAGATCATACATAAAACAGACAGCTATTATATCGTGGAGATGCCGGACGATTCATATCTGCTCCCTGAGGAAAAAACCGATGGGGCGGAATCGGACGAGGAGGAGCTACCCGAGAAAAACGGCGGGGATACACCGTCCCTCCGTTTGTATGACAGCATAATAACTGAGGGTAAAGGACTGTACGAGGGAAGGACTATAGGCGGTTAATATGGATATTGCAAGAAAACAGACTATTCGTGACAACTATCAACGGGTGCTGGAAAAAATAGAAAATGCAAAGGCAAGGAGAAATGTTAAAGTCTCGGACGTAACGCTGCTCGCTGCCACTAAGACCGTTCCCGCAGAGGAAATACTTTTTGCCGTGAATGAGCTTGGCCTGCCTTTGGTGGGAGAGAATAAGGTGCAGGAATTCCTCTCAAAATATGAGGATATAAAAAATACCGTACCCCTTCATCTTATCGGTCATCTTCAGACAAATAAAGTGAAAAGCATAGTGGGTAAGGTGGACATGATCCAGTCAGTGGATTCGTTGCGCCTGGCAAATGAAATATCCAGAAGAAGCATTGAAGCCGGAGTGGTAACAAAGGTGCTTTGCGAGATCAACATCGGCAGGGAGGAGAATAAAAGCGGCCTTATGCCTGAAAATGTTTTGGAGTTTGCCGATGAGATCAGCGAGCTTGGGGGAATAAGCGTTGCAGGACTTATGACCATGGCTCCCGTTTGCGAAAGCTCTGATGAATATAAAAAATATTTTGAGAAAACATACGCGATATATCTTGACTTTTTGCGAAATAAAAGGCATAATAAAATAGAGACTGTATTATCTATGGGTATGAGCGATAGCTTTGAGGCTGCAATAGAAGAGGGGGCGACTCTTGTGAGGGTCGGAAGCTCTATTTTCGGAAAACGCGTTTACCTTTGATATAATACAAAAAAGAATTCATTTTGGAGGAACATGAAAATGGGAATCGTAGATAATATCAAAAAGAGAATGTCCGCTAATGAGGAGCCTGATTACGAGGATTACACCGACGACGGTTACTATTCCGAAAGCTTCGGCTCTTATGAGGAGACCGAAGAGGCAGATAACGGCCTCGGAAACGCAATGGGTACCGGTGTCAGCGCATCTATGGGTGCAGGCATCAGCATTTCCGGTTCTTCCGGCAGCGCTCTTGAGATGAAGGTCGTAAAGCCTGAGTCCTTCGATAGCGTAGCTCAGATCGCAGATCATCTTATTTCCAGAAGAACCGTAGTTCTCAATCTTGAGAATACCAATAAGGAGACCGCGCGCCGTCTTATCGACTTTTTGTCCGGTGTTGCATATTCTATTGACGGATCTCTTAAGAAGATCGCTTCCAATGCATACGTTATCACTCCCAGCAATGTGAACGTCGGAGATGCAAAGCTTACTTCCAGAAAGGCTCCCCAGCCTGAGCCTGAAGCACAGCCTGCGATCGTTGATGAGTTTGGCGAGTATTAATTCTTTTTGAATACATAAGCTCCGCCCTGCTTACGTGGGGCGGAATTTAGTGTTTTTTGTGGTTCGACCTTAAAATGGGTAAAGAAAAAACGATCAAGGTTTTATTAACGAATGAAGAGCGGCTGCTGGTCTCAAGGGCGACGGAGTTGTCTGTGCGTTGCGAGAATAAGGCGGTCGCATCGTCTTTTTTGACCCCTCGCGAGCAGAGGATAGTATTTGAGAGCCTGGATATTCGGGCGAGAGGCCGCCTTTTTATGTGGGGCGGATACGTGGGAAGTGTGCGCCGCAGAGCTGTATTTCTGCCTGAATGGATGGCGGAGGGAGAGATAAGCGAGCAGCCGTTGTTTTCCGAAGAAAGAGAAAAGGCATTTCTTTGTCTTCTTGAAAGCTTCGGAATGTTATCGGAGCTTTCGGAGCACGTGTGCACCCTGAGGCTTACGGGAAGCGGCTATGAAGAGCTTTCCCACAGAGACTGGCTGGGCGCTCTTATGGCGTTGGGCGTGAAGCGGAACGTTCTCGGGGATATACTGGTGCAGTCTTCGGGGGCACTGCTGTTTTGCGAGCCTGTCTGCGGAGCATATATTTCCTCAGAGCTGAAAAGCGCGGGACGGGATCGGGTGTATGCAGAGCTTACCGAAACGGACCTTGACCTTTCATCGGAACAGAAATTTGAAAGCATCAGCACCACGATCGCTGCTCCAAGGCTTGACGGTGTGGTGAAGGCGCTTTGCTCCATCTCAAGAGAACAGGCACAGAGGGCTGTGAGCGGAGGGCTTTGTGAGATAAATTATTACCCCGAAAAGGAGCCGGATGTAAGGCTTTTGCCGGGAGATATCCTCTCTGTGAGAGGATACGGTAAATTTGTGATAGACAGCGCAAGCGATGAAACGCGCCGCGGCAGGATAAAGCTGCTGGCAAGAAAATATCTGTGAATTGCGCTTATAAAATACAGAAAGGGAATCAATATGAGCAAATTTTCTATTGAAAAGAAAGGCTACAGCGTTGCAGAGGTGGATGCATACGTGGAGGATATGGAGGCAAAATATCAGCGCGCCCTGTCCCAGACTGCGGAGCTTGAGCAGAAACTGGCCACAGCTAAAAGACTTATCCGCCGTTTTTCCGACACTGAGAACGCTCTCAAGCAGAATATTGCCGATTCCAAAAGAGCGGCGGCTTATATGATTTCCGATGCAAAGGAGCGCTCCTTTGCACTTCTTGATGAAACAAGAGAGAGCTGCGGAGAGATCATCTCCGATCTTGATATGAAGATATCCGAAAGAATGAACACAGTGGACCTTATAAAGGCTACTGTGGGTGCATTCCGTGATGAGCTTTTCAATCTCTATTCTGCGCATATCGAGCTTATAGATACTCTTGCGCAGACGGCAGAGGATTTTGAATACGACCCCGATTATTCTCCCATAGCCGATGCGGTTGACCGCTTCGAGGAAAACGGAGAGCCTGATTGCGAGCTTGTGGATTTCGTGGAGTATCCCGATGAATCTATTTTTGCGGCTCTTGAGGATGATGAGGATCAGCTTCCCGGTGAGTTCAATCTGGCAGAAATGGTTGATGAGAGCCCGGAGAGCACAGATGAGGATATCTCCTTTGAAAGCTCCCTGGAGAGCGACGCTGATGCTGATATCAGTCAGATAAATATGGCGGATGATGAGGATTTCTTTGAAAAGAGCATAGATGAGGCTGAAAGCGAAGAGGACGAGCCTAAAGCAGAAAAAACCGAGGATGCTTATTTCAAATTTCTCAGCGATTTTGCAAATTCTGAGGAAACAGAAAACGAATAATTTTCCGAAAGTAAAGGTTTATATATGATTTTTTGCCTGATCCTTGCCGCAGCTATCGTTCTTGCGGATCAGATATCAAAGCTTATCGTTCTCAATACCCTGCCTGCAGAGGGAGATGCTTTTGAGGTAATAAAAGGCGTTTTCAGCTTTTGCCACGTGGAAAACAGAGGCGCACTTGCAGGTTCCTTTGCCGATCAAAGATGGGTATTTATGAGCGTTTCCGCTATTGCCATCGTTGTTATAGTTCTCTATCTTTGGAAGGAGAAGCCTGAGAGCCTGTGGCTGAAGATCCCCCTCGGATTCATTCTCGGCGGTGGGATCGGTAATATGATCGACAGGGTATTTCGTAAAAGCGTTGTTGATTTTCTGAATTGCGAATTTCTCCCCTTTCCCCAATTTAGCTTTCAGGGCGGCTTTTCCGTTACCATAACGGATTTCCCCGTTTTTAACATTGCTGATTGCTTTATTACGGTGGGATGCGTGATGATGGTCGTGTATCTCATGCTTGTGGAGCTTCCCCATGAGATCAAGGAGGAGAGAGCGAAAAAAGCGTCTCTCAGCGAAGAAAAGGGATCGGATGATTTGATCGATACTGATAATAATGATGGAAACATTGAAGAATAATATAACAGAAGCTATAGCAGAAAATGAGGACATCGGCAAGCGTGCCGATGTTTTCGTTTCAAAGGTCTGCGATATAACTAGAAATGCCGCTGCAATACTTATCGAGAGCGGTAAGGTGAGAGTGAACGATTCGCCGATCTCAAAAAGCAGGAAGGTCTCTTTTGGGGACGTTTTCAAGATCGAAATTCCGCAGCCTGAGATTTGTGAGGTAAAGCCTGAAAACATTCCGCTTGATGTGGTTTATGAGGACAGCGACGTTATCGTGATAAATAAACCCAAAGGGATGGTGGTACACCCGGCTCCGGGACACAGCGAGGGTACCTTGGTTTCTGCGCTGATGTATCATTGCAAGGACTGCCTTTCCGATATCAACGGCGTGATCCGCCCGGGGATAGTTCATAGGATAGATCGGGATACCAGCGGACTTTTGGCGGTTGCCAAAAACAATAAGGCTCATTTGTCGCTGGCATCTCAGCTTGAGGATCATACCCTTTCAAGGGTATATTACTGCGTGGTTTGCGGAAGGCTTCCCGAAAAAGGCACCGTGGATGCCCCCATTGCCCGCCATCCCTCGGACAGGCAGAAGATGGCGGTGGTTCAGGGTGGACGGAGAGCTGTTACCCATTATACTGCTATTGAAGAGTTCCAAGGTTTTACATTTGCCAAAATGGAGCTTGAGACCGGCAGGACCCATCAGATCAGAGTTCACATGGCACATATAGGACACCCGATAATCGGTGACCCTGTTTACGGCAGACCCACGAACTTCCAAAAGCACCATCCCGCGCTTTTTGAGGGACAGATGCTTCATGCAGGAGAGCTTACCTTCGTGCATCCGAGTACCGGCGAGAGGGTGACGGTCACATCTCCCTTGCCTGAAAAATTTGAAGAAATGCTCCGCCTTCTCAGAAACGGAGTTCAGTGAAGGATAGATTCGTTCTTTCCTTGAAAGGAAAGAACCAAAGGAACTTTAAGAAGACGAAGATATCGAAAGGGCAAAAAGGCCCTGAAAAGAAGAAGATGCACACAAATGAACGAGCTCATTTGTGTGCATCTTCTTCTTTTCAGGTTATGGCACCTGCGGTGCCGCTGTCAGAGCATTGTGATGCTCTGACGCGCCTTTTGCCTTGCAGATCTCAGCAAAATCTGTACTTAAAGTTTTTTGCAGAGCTTTTTTTCAAAAAAGCGCCCCGTTTTTTCTGTCAACCTATGATCTGACGCTTTTTTACAGCGCCATTTCATATTTTTCATATTCCCGTATAAGTCTTTCGCGGACGGCGGCGAATTTTTCAGCGTCAAATTCCACATCGGAAAAGCTTTTGAAAACCTCCTCGCATATACTGTCGGAAAGGGCCTTGTTCTTTTGGGAAATGATCTTAAGCATTGCGTATTCCTCGGCGCTTTCCCTGTGGTTTTCAAGTCTGAGAGAGATCCAGCCGTTTCCGTCGGTACCGGGATAGATAAGCTTGTCGTCTCCCGGGGGGAGGATGCTGACGCTTCCCGCATTCACATGGCGGGTACAGCTTTCCTTAAAGGGATCGCAATTATTCTGATAGCAGTTCACCGTCCAATGGATATATCCGGTGAGCGAATAACGATAATTACCCCAAAACAGATATCTGGTGGCAAGGAGGGGGATATCCAGAAAGCGGTTTATGTAGCCGTCCTCTCTGGGGTAGAGACAAACATAGTGCCAGACCTCGTCACCGCGATCGTTGTAATAATCAAAAATATCCTTGTGCTTTTCGTATTCGTCTGCCCTCGGGATCCATATATCCAACGAGCCGTAGATAGGCGCGCCGCTGGTGGCGTCGTAAAGCTTGATCTCGGGGATTATCTTTCGCACAACGGAGGCAAGAGCGCGGTAAGTGAGGGAGTTTTCCTCATTCGGCTCATCACAAAGCCCAAGGTAGAATATATCTTTGTCAAGCCAACCCTGTCGGCGGAGATTCTCTCTGAGAGAGGTAAGGTATGCGTCAAGGAATTTGTATCCCTCAAGGGTGAGAAGGTTCAGATCTCTCCACATGATATCGGGAGCATCCCAGGCACGGCGAAAGCCGACGCCGTGTATCAGAAGCTTTTCAAAGCCCATATCCAGGGCTTTTTTTGCAAAGCTGTTGAATCGGGTGTGCTCAAACTCCCATTTTCCGTCCTTGAAATGGGCCCGCGGGCCGTGAAGATATATCATGTTCTGATGCTGGCGGCGCAAGAGGGACATATATTGGGACTGAGTTTTTATAAAATCCTCTCGGTTATCGATATGATGGTACTCCGCCATGTGGATAAAATCGCATCCCATTCCGATATTGAGAAGCTCCGGTGGGACGGATGCGGAGGACACCCTTATGCAAACGGGAACAGAGAGGGTGTCCTTACCGTCAGAAAAGACAACGCTTCCCCGTATGCATTCGGGACTGCTTTCAGGGATCAAAATCGCAAAATAAAGTCCCGTGGATTCTTCGGCGCAGTCAGCGCAATCTATTATCGGCATGAGACAGTCGCCCACGGAAAAGGGAGCCTTTCTTTCGGGAAAATGGGGCAGTTGCTTTGTTATCCCGGGGCAGCCCTCAACGGGAATGGGGATTATCTTATATATTTCGCTTTCAAAGCCTTCAGTTCGAACGCAAATGCTCTCTCCAATGGTTTCGTAAATATGAAGCTGGAAGGTAGCATAGCCGCGGCGCAATGCAAGAAGCTCTGCGCTTTGCGAGCTGCAGGGATAATCGTGAATATCGGGATAGGTCCATATATATGAGGGACAAACACAGTATTTCATAAGACGCTCCGTTTGTATATATGAAAATGATAACATATCTGCGCCTTTTTTTCAATATTCACTGTAATATTTCGCCCGGAGATCTTTCCTTTTGATGGGTATCCTCGATGAGAGATGAGAGGGAGAGAATATCCTCTCGGCAGAGATCGGAAAAAGAGCGGCATTTTTCCTCAAGCTTGCAGGGGTCAAAGAGCTGCTTTACTTTTTTTACCTTGCGGTAAAGCTCCTTCGGGGAAAAGGAAAACGCACAAAGAGTATTGTCAAGCTCTAAATAGTCCATTGCGCTTTTGACCTTGCAATCGTATGAAAGTGCAACGCAGGGCGTCTTTGCGATGGCACAGCAAAGAAGAAAATGCAGTCTCATGCCTATGGCAAAATCTGCTTTCTCCAAAAGCAGATACAGGCTTTCCATATCCTGTGTGCGAAAAACGATGCCGCCGTTGCGCCTTTGCATCTCCATGCAAATTTTGAGATCGTAGCTGTCCTGCATGGGTACATAAAC